>NZ_JUEE01000063.1:0-5564 GCF_000802135.1 Desulfosporosinus sp. BICA1-9 | reverse complement strand
AGGAGTAATCCTGGCTAAAGACGAAGTGCTTTCGATTATTGCCAAAGCACCTGACAAGGCCATAAGTGAAGCGGTGAGTGTCACAGTAGTCGAAGCGCAAACAACATAACCGACAGTCATGGGAACCGTCGGTGCTGGAGAAACTATGATTTTAGGAACTGCTGAAGCAGGGGCAACGGTAAGTGTCAAGAGAAGCGAAATCGAAATTGGCACAGCGACAGCTGATGAAACTACAGGCACTTACATGGTGACTTTAAACGATGGAGTAACCCTAGCCGAAGCAGACGTGCTTTCGATAACTGCCGTAGCACCAGACAAGAGCGAGAGTAACGCCACGAGTGTCACAGTAGCCGCACCGCTAGAGCTGACAACAGCACCGACAGTAACAGGAACGGTCAGAGCTGGAGATTCCACGATTTCAGGAACTACTGAAGCTGGGGCATTTGTATGCGTCAAGAGAGGCGAAACTGTCATTGGCACAGCGACAGCAGATGAAGCAGGTGCCTATACGGTGACCTTAGACGAAGGAGTAATCCTAGGCGAAGGCGATGAGCTTTCGATCATTGCCAAAGCACCAGACAAGGCCATGAGTGAAACAGTGAGTGTCACGGTAGTAGAAGCAGAGGTAACACCTGAAACTCCAGAAGCTCAGTAAAAGATAAAAGTGTAAAAGTAACGAAAAGGGTCAGCCATACAAATTATTGCTGGCCTTTTTTCTTGTTAGCGCCATCGTGATATTTGGATAACAATTTTAAAACACCTGTTAGATAAACTCATTTCTTCAAAAGCATGAATAAGATGCTACTGGAGGAGGATGTTTATGAACCCGACAATTAAGCATGTTGTGCAGCGCGGGGAAACTCTATATCAAATTGCTAAGAAATATGGACTAACTGTTAATGTGCTGCTAGCTGCCAATCCCAATATTAAGAATCCATCTCTAATCATGCCTGGGCAGGAAATAAATGTTCCTAGTAAAACCATTGTAGTCCCTCAAGAGAGTTATGGCTATGATGAAATGATGTCCGATTTGGATGCCCTGTCAAAGTTTTATCCTTTCATTATTAAAGTAAGCACGATTGGGAAAACAGTGGCAGGACGTTCTATTCCTGCAGTTCAGATTGGTAACGGCAAAAAGGAAGTTCATTATAACGGGTCATTCCATGCCAATGAATGGATAACAACGTTGCTGTTAATGAAGTTTTTAGAGGTTTATGCTAAAGCCTATCAAGGAGGACGATACATTGGACATTTTAATATAAAGAATCTCTTTGAGAGAACATCTTTATGGATTGTCCCTATGGTAAATCCAGACGGGGTAGAACTTGTGCAAAATGGTATTCAGCCAACGGATCCATTTTATGATGCAGTCATGAGGATAAATAGAGGTTCCAGCGATTTTGGGGGATGGAAAGCTAATCTCCGGGGTGTTGACTTGAATGACCAGTTCCCAGCAAGATGGGATGTTGAAGTTGCCAGGCGGGCAGGCACGGCCCCGGCTCCTCGCGACTATCCGGGGCCGTCGCCCCTCTCAGAACCGGAATCAAGAGCGATGGCCAACTTTACCCGTTCTCACAATTTTCGCTTAGTGATCGCTTTTCATACACAAGGAGAAGAAATCTATTGGGGCTACAGAGGGTTAGAACCGGCTGAATCACTTTATATTGTACAGCGATTCGTTGAGGTTAGCGGCTACGAATCTATCCGGTACGTCGAAAGTGATGCTGGGTACAAGGACTGGTTCATTCAAGACTGGCGACGCCCGGGATTTACGGTGGAATGCGGACGGGGGACGAACCCACTTCCAGTTAGTCAATTTTGGGACATCTGGGGTAAGGTCATCGGTATCTTTCTGGTAGGACTGGATGTTTGACCTATGGACAAACAAAAATGCGTTGGAGAAAATGTCTTCTCTCCAGCGCATTAAATCTGCAACGTTTAAAATCAGTTCAGTTACAATAAACAAACCGTTGGAAACAATTTTTAACAGCATGTCCTTAGTTACAATAGAAGCATTTCTCTTGATGGGCTGTTTTTCCAGCAAATGTTCTCTCGGCGGTTCTAATCCCAAAGATTAAGGCTGGAGGTCCGTCCATGATAATATTTACCCATAACAACTGTAAGGTCGTAAAGGGCATTTTATACCCCATTAGATATATATCAATTATCGTGGCTAGTCAAATCACTGTTCAATCTATAACCAGGTTAGAATTTAATGCTCTGGGAAAAACTTATCTCTAGCGAATCAGTTTGGTAAAAAGGAAGGGAAAACAGTGTTGAAGGTCGATGTAAGTGCAGACGAAGATTGATGAAGTGGGGATGAGGATGAAGTCAAGCAGCATTGTAACAAAGCTTTGGATAGTGATAAATATCCTCACATTAATCGTTATTGGGGTAGCTGGGATCGTTCATACTAGTATTATGGATAAGATTTACTACGATGTACAATTCAGACAATTAACGTCTTTAGCTAGAAAGGTGGCTAACTTTACTAGCACTGAAAATGACAGTCAGGCGATGGATCTTAAAGTAAAAATGGCCTCTGATTTTATTGAAGGAAATATCATGGTCTATGATAAGAAGGGAATTGTCCAATCATCTGAGGGTTTTGCTAAAAGTACCAAAGACACATCTTTAGTACCTATTAATCCTACTTATAGTCCTCTAACTAAAGATGATATAAAAGAGCTGTTGAGTGGAGAAACGGTTTTTCACAAGGGAAATAACCCCTTCTTCAATACCCAGGTTCTTACGGTAGGGGTTCCGGTGACGGATCCCCAAAGTTTGATAGGTGCAGTGGTAATCCATGTTCCAATCGAACCATTGGCCGGGCAACTGGCTGTCTTTAAAACGATCACAGTTTATTCAACAGTGGGTGGGCTCGGCCTTGCCATTACGCTCAGTTTTCTCTTTTCTAAGAAGGTGTTCGAACCATTACGCAACATGAGCCGGGTTGCTCTGGCGATGGCCAATGGAGATTTTTCCCGTCGGATAACGATTAACACTACTGATGAAGTCGGTCTTCTGGCCGATTCTTTGAATACGCTTTCCGGTCAACTCCAGGAAAAGCTGGCCCAACTGGAAAGATTAGATCAGACGCGTAGGGAGTTCGTTTCTAATCTCTCCCATGAAATGAAAACTCCATTAAGCATTATTCAAGCCTTTACAGAAGCTTTACAGGATGACCTTGCTGTTGATGCAAATGAGAAAAGTTCTTACCTAAATAATATTTATGAGGAAACTGCACGTCTCAAACGTTTGATCACAGATATCTTAGATTTAAAGAAAATGGAGGAGGGATATGAAGATTTTAAAATGAATTATGTTGACTTAAAATTACTCGCTTCTTCCGTGCAAAGCAATTTTAGCACGCTGGCTGAAGAAAAAGGAGTCAAGTTAATATTTCATATTAGCAGAAAAACTCCGCTTGTTTGGGGAGATAGTGATAGGCTTAAACAAGTATTTATCAATCTTTTGGATAACGCCGTCCGCCATACTCCTAGAGGGGGAGAAATTGTAATTACCATAGGGCACAAGGCCGATAATGTGCTGATTGAAATAAAAGATTCAGGCCTAGGGATTGCACCTGAGGATTTACCGATGATTTGGGAGAGGTTTTATAAAGGAGACAAATCCAGAAGTCGATCGCAGGGTGGGACTGGACTGGGGTTAGCTATTGTCAAGAGAATTATCGAAACCCATGGGGGCCACATCAGTGTCTGGAGTAAACTTGGTGAAGGAACAATATTTACAATTATCTTGCCAAAGGAAATGGTGATGCGGTAATTTTCATGAGAAATTCATAACTTTTTCATGAGTTAATCGAATCAAATAGTTATACTGAGCTCATAGAAGTTACTTAGGAGGGTCACATATGAGCAAAAGCGAAGTAGTTCAGGACGTAAAAGTAAAAAAGGATAGAGGCATAATTAAAGCGATTGGTTCAGTTCTGTTTGCAATTATAGCTTCTTCGCACCACTGGGTTCATACTCTTTTGATCGCATTGGGTCTAACCACTCTAAGCTCAGGTCTATTATCGCTGTCTCCGTCAACAAAGATTATCTTTTTACTAGTTTCCCTTGTCATTTCAGCGTGGTTTATTCGCGTTGCTAAACGTAAGTGGAGTAATGACCGTCCTGCTGCGTGGGTGTATCTTATATCTTCCATTATCTCGATTATTTTGGTTATTACATCCTTGCCTCAAGCGATCTCAGCCGTCATCCCACCATCTCAGCAACAGCAACAGAAAGATATCCACGGGCATTAATGTGCATTGGCCCCTGTTTGTCTAGAACAAATTAGACAAAAAAAAGTTTTTTTGTTCATAAGAAATTCACAACTCATTCACAGCTTAGTCGGATTGTGTAAGTATTATTAGGGATAGTCAGACAAGGTTGCTAGGGAGAAATGTCTTGGGTGTAGGAATTTTGTTATTTGCAAAGGGGAGAGACGATTGGCTAAGTTCCTGCCTCGTTTGCCTCTGGGTATGTGAACGCGTTTTATCTTTTTAGTGGGTTTAATGGAAATAAATTATTTTGGGAGGGAATTAAAATGTGGCAATTTATTAGTCAAAACTGGTGGATTCTCTTGTTCATCGCGATAATGTTCTTTATGCATCGGTCAGGAGCGGGTTGTTGTGGCGGTGGGAAGAAACATGAGCAGCGGCACGATAGTCCTGAGAAAGATCTACAGAATAAAAGTACAGGTGACGCGGGTTGCTGCGGTGGTCATAAGAGTAAATAGGCTAGTTCATTTTTCGTGATGCTATGTTATATAACATTTCTTTTTTGGACTTAGGGATAGGGTAGCCACCTATCCCTCTTTCCCTGAGTTTAAGCCACATCTATCGGATCGAGGTTATAATCTGGGACATTAACGATTAGACAACTTCACAACACAAGGGAGAGATTAAAAAGTGAAAAGAAATACAAAGTTGCTTATAACGATAGTTTTGCTTCTCCTAAGCTTAAGTATAAGTTATCTAAGCCCCAATGTCGCGTGGGCAGAGAGTGGCAGTCTAAAAGCCACAAACTTTCAAGTGGATGTCAAACCAGAATATGATGACCCAAGAACGTTAGTAATTTATCAAGGGGACTTCATTAATCCTGGGACAGATACTATTAAGAAAGACACCCTTATTTCCTTTATCATCCCTAAGGGAGCGGAAGTAGGTATGGCCTGTGAAATTACTGCCCAGGGGGGTCATGACTGCCAGCCGTATACCACTCAGGATCTAGGCGATAACAAAGTGAAGCTCAGTTGGAAAATTACCAAAGACATCGCTCCTAACCAGAAGTATCCGGCCTATTTAGAATTTTATTACGATAATGGTTCGTCTGCTCCAAACAAGACGTTTAACTACATATTTTTTCCGACAGATGATATAGATAACTTGGATTTAAACATTGTAGCCCCGAAAAACGCTAGTAATTTTGTCACGACTCCAGCTGCAAGTGTGACTGGGAAAGATTCTAAAGGGTTGGATAGATTTTCCTTTAACTATAAAAATCAGACGCCTAAAGATAATGTAGCTGTCAAAGTTGACTATACCAAGCCGGATAATA
>NZ_JUEE01000062.1:0-5165 GCF_000802135.1 Desulfosporosinus sp. BICA1-9 | reverse complement strand
TCCGCGAACTCCCTTAAAAGCTCATTATTGATGATTTCTATTCCCTCAAAGTCTTCCGCCGGAACACCTAGTACGGCACTGAGGAAAGCGACTAGCAGATCTTTATTTTTTTCGTCTCCAAAGATTAGCTTGAACACGAAGTCTACTTTTGGTGACATTAGAAATCTATCGTCAGTTGGTGTTTGTTTGGTTTTACTCTTCTTGCTCCCAGCCATATTAACTTCATCCTCTCTCCTCTCTCCAGTTATATAGATATCATTTTAGCAAATCCACCGTAGTTTCACACACTCACCAGCAGACAACCCTTATTATTATCAAAACTAAACCTAACTGCACTATGGCTCCATTATACAACAACGCACATATTAGTTCCATAAAAAGGAATGGTTTGTGCTAGACATTTCTTATTTTTTTATATGTCTCAGTTACCAAGAGGTTCAGAGTTTTGACGAATGTAACTCAACAATATTAAGTAACATAGTCGCCCCCTAAAGGGATTCGACAAATTGCGGGAAGTACCAGTCCCCGACCGACCTATTATCTTGACCATCAATGTATAAACACGGTAGCAGCATGTTACTGTCCGACGTTTTGGCATTGACAACGACGGAGCCTAAAGGCATGGGTCCTTGGGAACTTCCACAGATGACGGTGTTTTTTCGGTATCCGATAAAAAACTTGTTTTGATTGACTTTGGTACGTTGTCTGCCGACTTTGGCATCATTATCTGAAAAACGAGGCGGACATGTACATTTCTCGGGAGTCTTGCAGGTGCACTCCTTTTTAAACCCACCCACTGCCGCAAAAACAGGACGAGAATCTAGCGCACCAATCATCAAGTTTAGAAAACCGTCCATTTGCTCTGCCTGACGTAAAAGGGGTTTAGATAGCTCATTAATCGTTGTCTCTTCAATTCCCAACTGTGCACGAAAGCGACTTAAGGCTGCGTGACTCGGTATGCTAGTTCCTTTAATTCCGAGGAAATTGCGATAGTCCTGATGTTTGGGTTTGGACAACTCTGTGCACATTTGCCGAAATGAGGAAAATTCAGGACGAGTAAAATATAAAACATGCATGCGAAATAAAATGACTGCATCCCAAGGCTTACGTCCCCGTGGATCAAGGATGGGGCGGGGGAACAGAAAGCGGATATATTCATCTTTAATGAAAGAAAGATAATCAATGAGATCCGCATCAAAACCAAGTGTGCTATAATAAAGGGGTGAGAACATGTCTATTTGAATATGCAAGATTTGCACCTCTTCCTGTGTGATAATTTTGGTTCGTCACCTTTATTTTACCACACCATGGATAGAGGTGTAATTATTTCCTCGAAGAACTTACGTTTGGTGCATTTTAACTTTTTGTAACAGACACTAATAGAAAACTAGCTGTTTTTGGAATAAAAGACTTTAATATATCTGTAAATGACAAAGAGGATTTCCATTTTAGATTTGATAAAAAAGTTTGCTTGAAATGTCCGCATGTTGAACAATGCCTTAGAAAAAATAAAAATGGTAAATATCTTGTAAGAAAAGTTGAAATATCCAGTAGATACGATGTTGTACTGGACGGTTTAAAAAGGAACCAGACAATGGCATTTCAAGAAGCTTCAAATAAAAGATACAAGGTAGAGAGACGTTTTGCGACCATGGTAAGAAATCATGGTCTTAGAAGATGTAGATTCATAAAACTTGCTGGCGCAAAAATTCATATTACCTTAGCAAATATGGCATGCAATATTGTCAGGATGGTAAACTTGCTCACACCATCTAGCTTCGCTATGTCATAAATTTGAAGAGAGCTCCAAAACATGAGCTCAATTAGATAATTCAGTTCTAATATAGACTAAAATTATTAAATACTAATCCAAAATCGAATAAATTCTTGAAAAACTTGATGTGTTTAATGAATATTTATAAAGATGATGATGAGGTCTTCATTTTTAGGCTACTTTTTCGGAGGTTTCTCAGGCACCGGTCCCCTGTCAGATCCGACGCCGCGAACAGGCTGTTTATGACGCGGCGCAGGCTTTATTCGGTCTGGCGGTGCATCCGGTGATCGACGTACTCTATAGGAAAAACTTTGAGCTGGTCGATGAATAGCCGACCGAAAAATCCGATTGAAAGGAGGTGGATAAGTTGGTGTCAGGCACCGGTCCCCTTCTCGACAAATTCCGAGAATACCAGACCCTTAGATATACGGGGGTTCTAGGGTTTCTTTTTGATGTCACTTGGTCTTGGTCCAATTGGTCTTGGTAATTCTTTAACTGGCCCAGTAAAGATAGGTTCACGTCTTGAACTCATAAAAATACCACCTCTATGAGTATTTATGCCCATGGGTGGTACTCGTTAATCAATCCGCATATAATATTTCGAAAGTTTCAATTGATCTAAGGTCTAAAATCATCCCGTATTCGGGAGAATGGGTACGTATCACCTGTCCATCGCTATTAATATCGTTGATTTCGGTTACATAGATTAAACGATTTTCTCTTTGAACATCGATATATTTAACGTATCCTTCGTGTTTAATCCCGTCTCTTGAAAAAATAATCCAAATTCCGTTTCTTGCCTTCGTGCAATAGTCCGGGTCAAATAGTGTTGCGTATATATTGGGTGGTTCGACTTTGCCTTTAAACCATTTAACCTTAGAAATCAAATTATAAAGGAACTCTGTTTGATTTATCTGATAGACGGCAATTCCAAAAAGAAAACTAAAAAAAATAACAACAATAGCGGAAATCACAGGGTGTAGCGTCAGAAATTCCAAAATATTTATCTTCCAAGCATCGGCAACCACATATAGGATTGCATATATAATAGAGCTATATAATAAGCTCTTGTAGGTGATTTCCACTTCCGATGCCTGCTTACTTTTCCTGTACAGAGAATTAATGATAGAATGGACAAAAAAACCAGGTAAAATAAAGAGAATAATCAGATAAATAGAGGCTGAATCTATCAAATTCATTTATTAACTACAGCCTTATCGGTTTGCTTATTGACGATAGTAGAGGCTTTAAGAATTGGTCTCGCTTCGCTAGGTCTTTGTCCTTTAGGCTTGTCCAATTTTGAAACGCCACCGCGGAATATAACTTCTCTGTTAGTCATAAAAGCACCTCCTTAAGAATATATTAACATATTAAGCTAAAATCTCCTATATCTTTGTCAAAATATTGCTAGACTAACTCGACCATAATTCCAGATTAACCCAATTACGCCTATTGGGTTAAGAGCAAGACGCTCCCTTGGGGGAAGGGATGGGCTAACTTGCTCTTTTGCTTTCAGTTGATTATTCGAACGACAAAAGTTGCGAACGCCACATCAAACATCCACTATAGCACACGCATGGAAATATTACACAGTTATAAGGACAATTATTGAGCTGTTCTCAACTTATTGATCGATAACTCTATAACTTTCGCAGAGCATATTACAGTTATTCCATTCAAAGTCATATTTGCGTCCGATAATGAGGGTTACGTTGAGTAAGAGCCCCTCGTTCAGGCCAGTTTCTTTGTCCTAGCAAATTGTGTCTTCCATGCTTGGGGTCATTAGCCCCAGTAGCCCATTCTTGTCTTATGAATTGTGTGCCAAGCATTTTTAATTTCTTAAAGAAGCCTCTTTATAATACGTACTGCACGTGTTATAATTAATTTAATAAGTGAGGAGGTAAAACGAATGCGATTCCGGGAACTTGAAAAAATACTCAAAGATGATGGGTGGCAATACGTGGACACAAAAGGTTCGCACCACCATTACAAACATCCAACAAAGCCCGGAAAAGTTACGATACCATTTCACAATACTGACTTAAAAACCAAAACAGCAAACTCTATCCTAAAGCAAGCGGGGTTGAAATAGCCTCCCTTGCTAAGGAATTCGATAAACTAAATTAATAATTCGGAAGGAGAATATCATATGAAACTGATTTATCCAGCTTGCTTTTACCCCTGTGAAGAAGGCGGCTATACCGTAGTGTTTCCCGATTTACCAGGATGCGTAACCGAGGGAGACACCTTAGCTGAAGCAATGGAAATGGCAGTTGACGCCTCTTCAGGTTGGCTATTAACTTCAGTGGAAGAAAATAACCAATTACCCAAAGCCTCAAATATTAAAAACGTGATCCCTGATGAATATGAGAATGGCTTTGTTAGCCTCATCGGTGTTGATTTAGATGAATACTCGCAAAAGCACGGAAATAAAGCGATCAAGAAAACTCTAACGATCCCCGCATGGTTAAACACTATTGCAGAGGTGAACAACGTCAATTTTTCACAAGTCCTACAAAATGCCTTAAAAGACCAACTTGGCATTAACAATTAACGAAATATAATAAATCAGCAGCTTAAATCGGCTGCTGATTTATTATATTTTTGGCTTTGGGTCCTATAATGGGTATTACGTTTAGTATGAGTCTTGTTTCAGGGCAGTTTTTCGGTTTGATTACAACAACTACTCGGTTCCAGTTAGGTACGTCAACAAAGAGGTAACGGTAAAAGGATACGGTAACGAGATATTCATTCTGTATCGCAGTTCCGAGATAGCGCGGTATTCTCGGTGTTACCAAAGAAGAACCCTAGTTTTCACAAGCTAAACAATAAGTTGATAAGTTGGTGTCAGGCACCAAGATCCTTGGCACCGAGATCCTTCCCCCCTGTGACCATGACCAGTTTCTCGAGCAGAACTTAGTTTGATAGTTCTGCTTTGAGCTTCTGCACGATTTCTAGGGGCAGATCAGTTATCTCAGCAATGTCTTCTAAAGACAATCCCTTTTTCACTGCGTTTCGAGCTGCCTCCAACTTTCCTTCTGCCTTTCCTCTATTCACCGCTGTCTCTATCCTCGTTAGCTGGTCACGAAGCTCGGCTTCTCTGGCATCGTACAGCATTCTTGCCTTTTCATCCTTACTAATGATCTGCAATAAATCATAAGCTTTTTTGATGTCCTTATTCTTTTCTGCTAACATCTCAATCACTCCTTTTGATTTTGCATCTAGAAATTCCATCCATTCAACGATTCGGTCATTCTCATCTCTTGGAATAGACAAATCTGCCAGCTTTACGATCTCCAGGAAATGGACCTCTAAGATATCCGTCAACCTGTATCCGGTTTCGTCCTCTGTCAAATGATAGCTGGAGTACAACTTTTGAAGTGGGGTACAT
>NZ_JUEE01000061.1:0-5533 GCF_000802135.1 Desulfosporosinus sp. BICA1-9 | reverse complement strand
AAGTTGTACCCAAGGAAATCAAAGCCTTGTCGGGCATCAACGATCTTCGTTTTATCCGGATGCAGAGTAAGCCCGAGTTGACCTTCTAGTATCTCTTTTGCTCCCTTTAATGCTCGTTGCGCTGACTTTTCACTTTTGCATAAGATCAACCAGTCGTCTGCATACCTCACGAGCCTGTAACCCCTCGCCGTCATTTCTTCGTCGAATGGATGCAGGTAGACGTTCGCAAGCAACGGACTAATGCCCCCCCTGCGGGGTTCCCTTGTCTGTTAACTCATATGTGCCATTGACCATGACTCCACTCTGTAGAAAGCTTCGGATTAATTTTAGCATGCTACCGTCACTGACTTCCTTGGCAATTTCATCAATAAGCTTTTCCTGGCTTATGTTTTCGAAGTAGCTTTTAATGTCGGCATCCACTACCCAAACGTATCCCGCTTCTAGAAAGAGTTTAATTCGATCAATAGCCATGTGGGCGCTACGTCCCGGTCTGAACCCAAAACTGCAGTCCAAGAACTTTGGCTCAAATATGGGTTCCAGTACATTGCGCGCTGACTGCTGCGCTACACGATCGCCAATAGAGGGGACGGTCACAGCAGACTGCACATAGTCACAAAAAGGATTTGGGATGCCTAACTATTTCTCATCCTTTTCATCCATTGAAGGGACAAACTTTTAAGATTCTACAAGTCCGTAAGGTTAACGGGATCCGCTTATATTCGGTCGCGACAGAAAGCGGATCTCTTAGCGTGCCTGAATCTTGGACTGATCATGACCCCCTTTCCGCAAACACTTCGGATATGAACTTTCCTTTGGATGCTTTTGTCCTTAGAGATTTACTCAAATTAAGTTCTAAACTAAAAGATAAAACTCTCTCTCCGTCGAAATAATAGATCTATTGACATATTTAGGAGAAGGGGGTAAAATCTTATTAGCATGAATACTGTTAAGAATACTTTGAAATCTATTTCTACCGGCCAACTTGTTGCACGGCGACAAGAATTAGCGGATTCCTTACCACTCCTTGATCAAGTCATTCGTGGTTCTTTAATCACTCGTTACGTCAAGTGTGGTAAGTCTAACTGCCGCTGTGCATCTGGTCAGGGCCATCCCAGTCTCTATTTATCCAATTTGCACGAAGGTAAAACCAGACTGGTCTATGTTCCAATGAGTTGGGAACCCTGGGTCCAACAACGCCTGGATAATTTTCACTGTACCCAAGACATCTTAGTGGAACTTGCAGAAATTAATCTGGAACTTTTACAACGACGTGTTCAGGACTAGCTATGCTACATAGGGAGGAGTGAATAATATGTCTCAAGCCGCCATCTCTTCATCTTGGTCGGCTCAAGAGTCCGTTCTGGCTAGCTTAGTAGGTGATCGTGTCGAAGAAATGGTTTGCGTTTTTTCATCAATTCTTCGCTCCTTTCTGGTGGCAATGCATGAGGAGGGAGATCTAGACAATGTCATCAGTGTCGATCGTGAAATCGATTCATCTGAACCGGACAGCCATTGTTTACATCCGTCAGTCGACGCTTGCCCAAGTCCGGTTTCACAAGGAGAGTACCGAGCGCCAGTATGCGCTACGGGAGAAAGCTTTGAATCTGGGCTGGAGCGAGAATCTAGTTCAAGTCATCGACGAGGACTTAGGCATTTCCGGTACCCACAAGTCCAACCGCCAAGGGTTTCAACGTTTAGTCGGTCAGGTTTCTTTGGGACAGGTGGGAGCCATCTTTGGCTTGGAGGTCTCCCGCTTAGCCCGTTCCTCTGCAGATTTACTTCAACTGCTCGAGATTTGTGCGCTTTACGATACCATCGTTATCGACGAAGATGGCTTCTATGACTTGAATGAGTTTAATGACCGCCTCATCCTAGGTTTTAAGGGAACCATGAGTGAAGCTGAACTACACTTTTTGCGCGCCCGTCTAATTGGCGGTAAGAAGAATAAAGCCCATAAGGGGGAGCTTCGTTTTCCTTTGCCAGTTGGCTATTGCTTCGATTCCGACGGCAGTACGTCTTTTGACCCTGATGAGGCCGTTCAAACTGCTGTTCGGCATGTTTTTACATCGTTCCAAGCTTCTGGTAGTGCCTATGGTGTGGTTAAATTCTTCGCTACGAACGGTTTGCAGTTTCCCAAACGGGCCTATGGCGGTGTTTGGGCTGGCAAACTGATCTGGGGCACGTTGACTCACTCACGAGTTCTTGGTGTTTTGTCTAACCCCGCTTATACAGGGGCTTATTGTTTTGGCCGCTATAAATACCGCAAAAGACTTGACAACCAAGGTGCCTTTAAAACCCATATGGTGCGTCTGCCAAGGGACCAATGGGAAGTGCTCATTCACGATCACCATCCTGGTTATATTTCTTGGACCCAATATGAGGAGAATTTACAGCAACTCCAACAAAACCGCACTAATATTGAGGTAAGTGGCGCGGCTCGGGAAGGTAGCGCCCTATTGCAAGGTCTACTGATTTGCGGTAAATGCGGTAGGCACATGTCAGTTCGCTATACCGGCAACGGTGGCATTCAACCTCGTTACGAATGTAAACAGCGTTGGGAACTCGGTAAAGCTTGCACCTGTTCATCGATTAGAGCTGAACCCCTTGATCAGGCTGTTGCCAAAAGAATCATGGAGATTCTTCAACCTGCTGAACTAGAACTGGCACTTCTTTCTCTAGATAAGCTCATTGGCGAAGATCGTACTGCCAATAAAAGTTGGCAACTGGCTTTGGAACAATCCCAATTTGAAGTAGAGCGAGCTTACCGCCAATATGCTTTATCTGAGCCGGAAAACCGTCTAGTTGTCCGTACATTAGAAGCTAAATGGAATGAAAAACTACTGGCTTTGGGCCAGTTAAAGGAGGAATACGAACAATATAAAGCAAGGCGAGCCTGGTCTCCAACGGATGAAGATCGTCACATGATCCTGCGCTTAGCCGAGGATATTCCTCGCATTTGGAACGCTCCGACGACCACTATGAAGGATAGAAAACGGCTCGTCCGCCTCTTAATTGAAGATGTTACAGTCACTTGCCAACCTCTTGACCCAGATGTACATTTAGGCATACGTTGGCGCAGCCGACACAGCGAACTAATTCACACAAAGAAAGCGTTGCCTCCTTCAATCACCCGCAAGCACGTTCCCGACACAGTTGAACATGTTAAAGAACTGTCTAGGACGATGTCGAGTGCCGAAATTGCGGACCATTTCAACAAGAACGGATACCGTACTCCGGAAGGACGCACATTTACTGAAAGTTCTATTGCCTGGTTAAGGTACCGTTACAAGATTCCTGGATTTGTTAAACATAGTAATGAACTTACCGTTAAAGATGTGGCTTTCAAATTCAACGTGAGCCCTGGAGTTGTATACTACTGGCTTGAAACCGGCAAAATTCAGGGTAAACGATTAGGACCAGGACGGCCATACAGGATAATAATCGACGAAACTACCGAGAAAGAGCTAAGTAAATATACGGATGCTTCAACTAAGATCATTAAGGCAAGAGCCTCAAAAGCCAGGGACTAGCCTAGTCGTTTGGTCTCTTTCCAAAACGTTATTGAGGAGGGTGCATTATGAACTTTCCATCGGAACTCCAAGTATTCTTTGTCCTCCGTTTTTCTTCGGTATTTCTACCGCTTTCACCGGAGGTGGAAAGTAACTACCAGAGGACATCCTATTCCATATCTTGTACAAGTTATCCTTAAGATTCTTCTCGAATTCTTCGATGGACTGGTGATCAACACCAGCTGCTCCTTGCTTCGCTTTGACCCGTTGGTATGCTTCCCAGACCACATTTTTGGAGATTTCAAACGACTTTGTCTTGTCCATACAGTTCCTCCCGTGTTTGGTTGACTGATTTTCAAAACTGGATTTTTATGATGTCCCAATTTATGAAGTACCTCCTTTAAATCTTCAAATATAAAATAATCTAAGAATTGTATCTAACCCATATTCGGCACCCACCCAATAACTCACTGATATTTTCTGGCGCACCTTATGTAAAACATGAAACAAGGTCAATGAACACGGTTTATCAATCTATGCAATTAAGACTAAAAACCAAACTTTTTATGAGCGCCTGCCGCAACAAACGGTATTTATCGTTTGTAAATCAAGAGCCAACATATGGGCTCTTACTCAATGAGTGGTAAATTTGGATTTTTAGTACTGAACAAACAACCTTCCGTCAATTATGATGAGATTAAAAGTCTACCTTTGGGTGGGAGGTGTCTCATCATGGCAAAAAAATCTAAAAAACAAAAAGCAAGACCAAAACGCAGTCGAAAGCCTGTCAAAAGGAAATATGTTCATGGAGTAGAGGAACAAAGGCACACTATTCCGCTAATCTTAGCACTGGCCAACAAGATATTAGAGACGATAGGCTTCGTGGATTTCATCAATGAATCTGTGGAGTGGGATGATGAACAGTGCAAAGTCACACCGG
Organism: Desulfosporosinus sp. BICA1-9; assembly: GCF_000802135.1. Taxonomy (NCBI): domain Bacteria; kingdom Bacillati; phylum Bacillota; class Clostridia; order Eubacteriales; family Desulfitobacteriaceae; genus Desulfosporosinus; species Desulfosporosinus sp. BICA1-9. Next base: position 1,084 of record NZ_JUEE01000061.1, on the reverse strand, counting down.
GTCACTTGGCGAAAGCAGTCATTCTGGCTACCTTTTTTGATATACGCGCACCTTTGAGTCTTATCAAAGACCGGTTCCGTGGGATTGATACAGAGTTTTTCTTTGGAGAAGGTATCACCCCTAAGGATTTGAATGACTATGCCATCGGTCGAACTCTCGACAAAATAGCTGAGGGTAATCCGGATCGTTTATTCAGCACGATATGCCTGAGTACCTACGCCATTTACAATATTGCCTTTAAACGGCTGCATTCCGATACAACTACCCTGTCTTTTTATGGGGAGTATGATCTAGACTCGGAGGTTAGTGAAGAAGAAGCCGAGGAAGTACTACAAATCGTCCGGGGGTACAATAAGGATCATAAACCAGAGTGTAAGCAAGTGGTCGTCGGGAAGATCGTGAATGAACACGGCATGCCGCTGGCCAGTCTGAGCATGGATGGAAATACTTCAGATGTGGAGTGGAACCAGAAAGCGTTGGAACTGGTCGGAGACTTGTACGCCGATAAATTATCCGAAGGCATTTATGTGGCTGATTCGAAACTGATGACCATAAATCTGTTTAGAACCCTGATGAACCCTAAGCACCCCATCCGGTTTGTCTCCCGTTGCCCAGCCAATTTCGGTGGCAAACTGGAAGAAAAGATAATCGAAGAAGCCTATGCAGATGGAGAGGCGTGGGCGGAACTCGGGACGTTTGGTAGTGGAAAAAAAGCGTGCTCTTATAAAGGGAAAGCGTATACTAAACCGGTTGATAACCGAGATGTTCAACTGATAGTGGTTTGCAGCAGTGCAGGTGAAGCCCGGTTCCAATCGAAGAAGGAAAAGGTGCGGCAAGCACTCGATCAAGACATCGCAGACACTAATAAGAAGGTGTTTGTCTGCGAGGCGGATGCTCAAGAAGAATGGAAGCGATTCTGCAAGTCACACAAGAAAAGCCTCTACCTCTATGATGTGTCGTTCGTCGAAACCACACAAGAGAAACGCCCGCGCGGCAACCCGGGCAAGAACCCGAAAAAACCTCAGATTATTAGTCAGTGGTCGCTTCGGATTCAGGTAACTGGGGAAGCTGTCGCAGCTATGAC
>NZ_JUEE01000060.1:0-12085 GCF_000802135.1 Desulfosporosinus sp. BICA1-9 | reverse complement strand
TGAACCTAAGGTGCTGGTTCTTGATGAACCAGAATCACACCTGGATTTTAGGAATCAGTTCATGATAATAAATCTTATTATGAGGCTGGTCAGGGAACGCGGCCTGTCTTGTATCATAAATACGCATTATCCGGAACATGCTTTGCGTCTGTCGGATACTACGCTGCTCTTGGGACAAAATTCGTATTTGTTCGGAAGGACTAAGGAGATCATTACTGAAAAACGAGTCGAAGAGTACTTTGGAATTAAAGCAAAGATTTTGCCAGTGTCCTATAAGGGTGAGGAGATTAAAGCCTTCGTTGTGCTGGATAATACCTGAACGAGATTTCTTGCTCCATCAGCCTTTGCTGGACCTAGCCTTGCGTTTCTCGGACAAATTTGTATTACTATAGGATACGAAGGTTTTCGTGGCCGGCGGCCCGGAGGTGATGACGGCAGAAAATATCACTCAGGCGTATGGGGTTCCGGTAAGCGTGGAAAGGGTACGGAACCAAATGGTCGTGATCCCAAGGTGAACAATTTATTTTTAACAAATCGAAATATTTAGCAGGAATTCACGAACGGTTGTAGAATACTATGAAAAATGATATTGCAATGCAGGACCATGAAGGTGTTTGCAAAGACCATGGAGGTTAGACTTTTTATAGTCTGCTTTTTTGGTCTTTTTATTTTACTTTAAAACAAAGGGGTTTAAATAAAAATAGCCAGCTGGGAGAAGTGATACACTTTATCAGCCTTTTTCGCCTTGTTAGTGATCGGGATCATTGGGTTTGCTATCCAACGTTTTGTCCGTAAATCAGAGGGACAACATAGGAAAAGGCTCTCATTCCAGCAATCATTACAGCCAGGAAATTGAGGACATGCTTCCGCTGAAAGGAGGTTTTAACAGCAGCAGGATATAAAGAAGTCGAAGCCATTCCGCTGGAAAGTGTCCGTAATATGAATGGTGACAAGGCATGGTATATAATAATTAAAGGTATTAAAGGTGCATAAAGGTGAAGGGAGAACTAATATGAAAGTAGAGTTTCTTGATACCACAGACCATATGGTATATGGTCATGAGGGCTGGTTGGAGCCAAACACAACCCATGTCCATGAAGGCGATCCAGTGGAAATATATTTTAAATGGGGTCACAATATGCAGGTTCATGGACTTGCAAGAAAAGAGGGTTTATCCGCATATGTGATTTTGCCTGACGGACAAAAGCATCAAGTAGAGATAAAGGATTATAAACCAAGCAGCTATTTAATGAAATTTACACCGAAAGAAAAAGGATTATATCATTTTATTTGTGAAAACAAGGGTTATTATGTAATTGACAGTGAAGGAAAGCATTTGATGGGAACATTGAAGGATTATCCCGATGCTCCTAAGGCCACATCCTATACACAGTTTTCGCATCTGACAATGCTTGTTGGGCATGATTTGTCGAAGGAACAGTTATCTACATCACCGAAGCTTCCATTGGCTATTGTTCCTGAAGAGTGGAAAAAATGGAAGACAGGAGAAGATATAATTTTTACTTTATACCTTTATAAAGATGCGTTGCCGGATAATGACATTGATATGGCGCGTGCAGATGATGCAGAAAGCTCTGTGGAACAAAAGAAGATGAAGACGGATGGAGAAGGAAAGCTTAATATAAAAGTTGATAAAACAGGACAGTACCTGCTGATAGCACGTCACCGTTCACTCGAAGGCGAGACAGGGGTTTATTACGATACACAGTTTACGTATACGTATTATTACAGCGTTAAAAAATAAATACTTAGGTTTATATTTTTCGCCCCCAAAGCACGGTTATTACAATAATTATCTTGACAAAATACCGTAAATGAATATATTATGTATCAGTCAGAAAATTTAGAATAAAGTAAGATCATGAAGGTCTTGGCAAAAACCATGGAGGTTTGACTCATAAGAGTCAACTTCGTGGTTTTTTTGTTTCTTTTGAAAGGAAGGTGCATCAAGAGTAAAAAAGGCTTAATAATTCGTGCTAAAACAAGATTTATGCTCTCAACTATTGAGGAGGGGTGTGTGAATTACGGTAGCGGTGGTAATTGTACAGCAATGATCGCTATGACTATGTACTAATTATAAATTCTTAATTAGAGAGGGGAAAGGTAAAGGAATGAAACACTTCGCAAAACTCTTGGTTACTTTGTTAATTCTTACGCTAACTGCGTCATCCATGGTCGGATGTAGCAAGGAGAGCAACACGGGAGCTCAAAGTGGATCTTCAGATGTACCCCAGGAATTGACTATTGCTTACGGCATGGATACGGATGCAAAATCGATTAAAGGAATGGGAGATATGCTGCTTAAGATTTTCTCCACAGACCGCTTGGTGGAATTGATTGACGGAAAGGTGCAACCGAGTTTAGCCACTTCATGGGACATCAAGGATAATGGAAAAACAATCGTTTTCCATCTTCGTAAAGACGTCAAGTTTTCGGATGGTACACCCTTCACGGCAGAGGCCGTCAAATTCACGTATGATCGCCTGAAAAAGTTTAATAATGTCAATTGGACAGAAGTGGATAAGATGGAAAAGGTAGAGGTTATCGATCCCTATACTGTTGCCTTTCATATTGTCCCTGAGCAAGTTGGCTTTGTGGTCTTGACTTCTTTTAATGAATATCAAAGCAGTATCCTGAGCCCCAATTCAGTTGAGCCTAAGGGCGATCCTGGGGCACCCTTTTCTACCCTTATTGGTACGGGGCCTTGGAAAGTGATCGATTACAAGAAAGACCAGTACACAGTTTTTGCACCGAATGAACATTATTACGGTAAAAAAGCGACGTTGCAAAAAGTGACGGTTAAAGATATTCCCAAGGCTGAAGGACGTGTGTTGGCGTTGAAGTCCGGTGATGTGGATGTTATCGTCGATTATTATCATGGCGGGTCTGCTTATACTCCTCGAAATTTGCTTAAGTCTCTGAAAGATGACGGTTTTCAAGTTTTAAAGAAAGAAATGCCCATGACCACGGCGCTGGCGTTTAATTATAAAAAAGCTCCGTGGAATAATGTAACGCTGCGCCAGGGGATAAATTATGCTATCAATAAAGACGATTTGGCAGCCTTGTTTGACGGGTGGATTAATCCGGCTAAGGACGGACTGTTTTCTCCATCGGCACCGTTTATGAAGGAAGCGGGAGTGAAAGAGTATTCCTACAATGTCGAAGAAGCAAAGAAACTTATTAAGCAAGCAGGTTTTCCAGAAGGCTATAAGCCCAAGATGATCGTGCAGAGTCAGAACCCTGATGAGGTTAAACTGGCGGAATTGATCAAATTCCAATTGGCCCAGGTCGGAATCGATGTGCAGTTGGATGTCTTGGAAGCGGGGGTTTATACGGATAGGCAAAAAAAAGGGGATTGGGATTTACGCACCTATTATATCGGCGGACCGGGACGACGTGCCTATACCAGGTTAGACGGAAGATTTAACCCAACCGCAGCGGAGTTTGGCGGATCCGGGTATTTTAGCTCACCTCAGATAACACCGGTGCTCAATAAAGCAGTATCCTCGTTTGATGAACAAGAACGGTTAAACTCTTTTAAAACGCTATATAGCCTGTTCAAAGAGGAAGCAGGGGGAGTAGCACTTTATTACGATGCGGTTTTCGTGGTGGCCAAATCGAACATCAAGAATATTGAGTATGTGAGTTCCGAACCTCGTTTCGACAGTGTGGTCGTAGAGAAAAAGAAGTAGGAGCAGATAGTAGATAGCGGATGGCAGAAAGATGCAGATAAATAGCTGATAGGTAGCAAAATCAGGGAGGTGTGAAAATCTGGCTTATTATGTATTCAGGAGAGTCTTGCTTTTAGTTCCAGTGTTGCTAGTGATTTCATTTATCTCCTTTTCTCTAGTCTATCTCAGCCCAGGTGAACCTGCTCGTTTGATTCTGCAAAGAGAGTTGCAAGGCGAACCTAGTCAGGTACAAATTGATCAATTCAATCATGAGCATGGCTTGGACAAGCCCATGCTGGTTCAGTATACGAGTTGGTTGAAAAAAGCAGCAGTAGTTGATTTTGGTAATTCTTTGAGCACTAAAGAAAATGTTTCAGTCATCTTTAACCAAAAATTTTATGCATCAGCGAAGCTCTTTATCGTTGCCCAGCTTATTGCCTTGGCTATAGCATTGCCTCTGGGCACCTTAGTTGCACTTAAGCCCAATTCTAGATTAGATAATATCTCCAGAGCAGTGGCTTTAGCGGGTATATCGTTACCCAGCTTTTGGTTGGGGATGTTTTTGGTCTACATTTTTGCAGTTAAGCTTCATTGGTTGCCAGCGTCAGGGTATGAAAAACCAACCAATATTATTTTGCCCGCCCTAACTATGGGGATTACGGGTGCTATGGAATTGATGCGGCTCACCAGAACTAGTGTGATGGAGGTGTTGTGGCGCAACTTTGTGCGAACTGCTAAGGCCAAAGGACTGAAGGATGGAGTGATACTTACCCGACATGTACTGCGGAATGCGTTAATACCTGTGATTACGGCGTTAGGCTTACGTGTCAGCCATATGGTGGGCGGGGCAGTGATTGTAGAAATGTTATTTGCTTGGCCAGGCTTGGGCCGCTTTTTGGTCCAAGCTGCCAATGCCCGTGATGTACCGGTAATTCAGGGATTTGTTTTCATGAGTGCGCTTATTTTTGTGGGTATCAATCTGGTGCTGGATCTGTTATATGTCTTCCTTGATCCTAGGATAACCTACACAACAAAAGGAGGCTAAAGCAGGTGCTAAAAACGATCTGGTTAGGCATTGCGTTTATCGTACTGCTCGTGTTTCTGGCTTCTGTTGCACCACTTTTAACGCCCGCGGACCCGTTTCAAGTAGATATGAAAGAGAGATTGCAGGGGATCAGTTGGCAGCACCCTATGGGAACTGATCAACTAGGCAGGGACTTGTTGAGTCGAGTCATTTATGCGACTAGGACGTCCATAACGGCTTCCTTTAGCGTAGTCTTGGCTTGCCTGGCCATAGGAACAGTAGTTGGCGCAGTAGCTGGTTATTATGGCGGTATTATTGATGAATTGCTGATGCGTTTGGTGGATGTCGTGATGGCGTTCCCTTCATTTATACTTCCTATTGCCATTACCGGGATATTGGGGCCCTCCTTGGCTAATATCATCCTAGCGCTGATCCTTACTTCTTGGGTAGGATATGCCAGAATGGTGCGTAGTAGTGTTCTGGTCCTGAAAAACTTGCCCTATGTCGAGGCTGCCCGGGCCATGGGCTTTAGCACCTGGGAGATCATGAAAGACCATATTTTGCCGAATGCTGTTCATCCAGTGATTGTATATACTACGTTCAAGGCGGGCCATACTATTTTGGCGATTTGTGGCTTGAGTTTTATAGGCCTTGGGGCGCAACCACCAACGCCCGAGTGGGGCAGTATGCTGAATGAGGCCAGTTCTTTTATGGGTTCGGTGCCGCATCTTTTCATCTTTCCGGGGTTGATGATTATGATAACAGTTTTAGGTTTCAACTTATTTGGGGACGGCTTGAGGGATTTTATGGATCCCCGTCTTAGGAAGGAATTTGAATTGTAAATGGAAAAGCCGTTATTGAAAGTAAAGGACTTGGCCGTTGAATTCCAGACCAGGCAGGGTCCAGTGAGAGCAGCAAACATTATTAGTTTTGAAGTCAAGCCTAAAGAAACCTTTTGTCTTGTAGGGGAGTCAGGGTGTGGAAAAAGTGTTGTGGCCCTAGCTCTCCTAGGCTTGTTGCCGGCTAATGCTTTGGTGAGCGGTGAGGTGTGGTATAGAGAAAACAACCTTTTGCCCTACTCGGCCCCAGAACAGAGGCAGGTCAGGGGCCGAGAAATAGCCATGATCTTTGAACAACCGATGGGATGTTTAAATCCAGTCATGAGCATCGGTGAGCAAATAATGGAAGCTTATGGAGTCAATAGAGTGTGTTCCAAGCAGGAAGTTCGTGTCGGTGCTAAGCGGCTCATCGAAGAGGTGGGCATATCGTCACGACGTTTTAGAGATTATCCCCATGAACTGAGTGGCGGCATGCAGCAGCGGGTCATGATTGCCATGGCTTTGGCTTGTCAGCCCAGATTGCTCATTGCAGACGAACCAACGACGTCTTTGGATGTGACGGTTCAATATCAGATCATCCAATTACTGCGTGAGTTAAAAGAACGCTATGATATGTCGTTGCTGCTGATCACCCATGATTTGGGGGTTGTGGCGGAAATGGGCGATCAAGTGGCCGTGATGTATGCTGGAGATTTATTGGAAATTACGAATGTTCATGATTTCTTCTTTACCCCAGGACATCCCTATTCCAGGGCGTTAATTAAGGTAGTAGAAGGTAACTCTCTAAATCCTATTCATGGAAATGTTCCCAATCTTACAGATCGATTACAGGGGTGTCCTTTTTATGCCAGATGCCCTGATGCGATCACCCTGTGCAGGGAAATACGGCCCCAAGCTAGTTATATAAACAATAAGATGGAGAGGTGCCATCTTGTCCAATTTGATACAAGCCGAAAGGCTAACTAAATACTATTATCCTAAAAGTGATTTGATGTTTTGGGCACGCCAGCCTGTGAAGGCGGTCGATGATCTTTCTTTCTCTATTGCTGAAGGGGAGAGTTTTGGACTAGTCGGGGAAAGTGGGTGCGGCAAATCGACGGTGGGTAGGCTACTTCTGCGCCTTTCAGAACTGACAGAGGGAAACGTGTATTATAAGGGAACGGATCTTTACTCCCTCTCGAATAAAAAAATGAAAAATTTACGTATCAAGTTGCAGCCCATCTTTCAAGATGCCGATAATTCTTTAGATCCCAGATACACAGTATCTCGCCTGCTGGCAGAGCCGTTCAAACGATGTCAGGGAAGTCAACGTGACAGTGAACAAAGGATCAGTCAGTTGCTTGAACTGGTTAATCTGGGCCCAGAATTACTGGAAAGGCATCCGCATGAGCTCTCAGGAGGACAACGGCAAAGAGTAGGCTTGGCAAGGGCGTTAGCTTTAGAACCGGAGTTTATCGTGGCAGATGAACCAGCGGCCTCGCTGGACTTGTCCGTTCAAGCTCAGGTGCTTGATTTGCTGAAAACTATGCAGGAAGGGAAAGGGATCGGGCTACTGTATATCTCACATAATCTCAGAATTGTTCGGGTAATGACCCAGCGGATGGCCGTTATGTATCTGGGTAAGTTTATGGAAGTGGGAGAGACGGAGAGTATTTTTAAGAATCCCTTACACCCTTACACCAAGCTATTGATCTCTTCACTGCCTATCCTTGACCCGTCAAAGCGGAAAAGCAAGCTCAATTTGGCAGTTAGTGAACCCCCTAATCCGTTTGCCCTGCCTCAGGGATGTCGATTTCATCCTCGTTGTCCAGAATGTAAGCCCATTTGTGAAGTGGAGAATCCTAAACTTCTCCCGATAGGAGAGGGAAGAAAATTAGCCTGCCATCTTATTCGGTAAACTGTTGTTAATTATGGATCAAATCGAAATAATTCAGGAGGGGTTTAAGATGAGCGAAGTTATAGAAAATATTGAAGAGCGCTGGAATACCCATGCCAAAAGTTATGATGAACGGCATCATGGCCATCTTAGTGAAGAAGATGCTAAACTATGGGAGAGTACTTTAAAAACACATCTAGGTCAGGATCAGGGTATCGAAATCTTAGACGTGGGGACAGGAACAGGCTTTTTGATTTTGAAAGCTGCCGAACTAGGATATAAGTGTACGGGAGTGGACATCTCGGAAGGGATGATGACCATTGCCAAGCAGCACGCCGCTGAAAAAGGGTTGGATATAAACTTTAGTAAAGGCGTTGTCGAACAATTGCCATTCCCAGATAACAGTAAGGATGTCATTATGAACCGCAGTGTGATGTGGACGCTGCTTCAGCCGGATGTGGCTTTGAAGGAATGGCGGAGGGTACTAAAACAAGGAGGTGTGCTGTTGTGCTTCTGTTCGATAGGTGAGGGGATAGATGGCAACAACCACTACAGCCAGGAAATTGAAGACATGCTGCCATTAAAAGGTGCCCCCAAAGAAATGTTCATAGCTGCTCTTGAAAATGCTGGTTTTAGGGAAGTGCAAGGAATAATTCTTGAGGGAATAAAAGACAAGCATGGCGATAAAGACTGGTATGCGATTAAAGGGAAAAAATTGTAAGGGAATCAGAACTACTCAAAGATAATTCTATCTTACAAGTCACGAACAAACTGTCGTGATCCTAAGGTGAGGAGGGTTTTGGCAGAGCAAAAACCATGAAACTGACTCAGTAGAATCAGCTTCATGGTTTTCTTTTTTTAAGGAGTCAGTTGTCTTATTTTTGAGATTAGACCTTCCAAAAAATCCAGGCAGTTTTCGTCCGAACTTTCTCCATCACAAATCCATTGATAGAGATCTTATCGAGATAGCTCCTTATTAAAGCGTTTTTCTCATCGCATAAGTTATTCACCGTTTCAAAGAGCGTACCATAATAAATACAAGCTTCTTCGACCGTTCGACATGTTCTCGATCCGTATCAGCATAGGCAATACTGGGATAATATCCAGTTAGCCAAAGGATGTTAAAAATGCTGTAAATTGTATTGCTGTAAAATTTTACGCCTTTAAGCTTAAGAATATCCGCGCGAATAATGTCTTGAACAGAGTCGGTACGATCAACAAAATTGGACAAAAAGCAGTATCCTTTACTTGCATTGATCATCTTCTCTAATGTGATTAGATCATGGATCCCAGGGCTATTGATTGCGGTAACCAGGTCATACTTTTTTCTCCAGTCGTATTCTTCAAGGCTAACCTCATCCCAGTTCAAGTTTCTGAACAAGACATTGGTGAGGTTCTCGGATTTGGCATTCTTCACCGCATAGTCTAACATTTTATCGGATATGTCTTATGTCCAAGACGCTACTATCCTCGACAAGAAGGTTATTATGTGACAAAAATTCAACGATTTTGCGAATGCGCTCATCAGGACTGCCTTGACAAACTAACTTATTAAACTCATCCGCCCTGTTGTCCCAAAACGACTTACCGGATGCTTTGGCAGCCTTTCCCTCGCTCCAAAGATGAGTAAAATATGGAATGTCCATCCCTTTACCATCCCCTCGAATAATCTTTGAAGCAGTCTAGGCATACTTTTTTCCCGTCATTGATTCGAAGCTTATGCTCTGGAGCACCTTCCCCGCAAATTTCATAAACTACTGTGGTAAATAGTCTTGCCTTTTCGGACAGCTCAAACGTCGGCTTCGAGAAATTAAAGAGTTGCTCAACAGGTGAGTTCAGTATGTAGTCCTGACGCTGCTGGCGGTCCATTTCCCCGTTGAGGGGCTTTATGATCATTCTTAGGCTTTCGCCGGTGGACTTGTTATAAAAGCTGAAGGCCATTTTGCCTGTGCCTTTATATTTGCGACTATTTCAGAAACAGAAATGAGGACTCATTAATCGTTGCAATAAACAAATTTATTCGATCCCTTCCTAGAGAGGCCGGACTTTTAGCGGGTTTTTTATATATGTGTTTGTCTGGCAGCGAGAGAGATTCGGGGGAACATGTTGTGCGACACGTTTCTAGGTCAATAAAAGCCTAGACATTGGTAGAAATACTGATAGAACTAACATCTCAATGAATCAAATGATAGGGTAACGCCTTGAAGGGTTCACTTTAATACTCCGACAGGTATGGAAATAGATAAGTATAGAAATGTCTGAAGCACGGTAAAGTCGCATGAGTTTTGCCCTGTTTTGCAAGAAATGGGAAACATGTCCAGAGGTGGATGGTGCAGTCTAAGGAAATATTGTGATATAAGGAAGTAATTTTAGATTGATGGAACGCCGTATGCTTGGAAACCGTGCGCCATGTCGTGCGCAGCAAGAATTGTCTGGTTACCAGACCAATGTCCTTGGAATTACGTTGAGAACAACGCCTAACCTGAATCTGAAAGGAAGAGGGAAAAACAGCATGGTGGTAAAGCGTGGATGAATCGAAGATGGTGTAGAAGCAGGTCACGCAAGTTCTGCTCGATATGGTTAAAAGCTACACTGCCTAAACCTGAATGACCAGGGATGGAACTGCACATCTAGGGATACACCGTCTAAATACTCCCTACTTATCGCATATTCGAATCCGAGTTTTGTTCGAAGAAATCTAGGGCGATAAGCCATTGAACAATGAGTTCAAGTAAGGTCATGAGTGGGAACCTAAGTCGAGCTAATACGTTCTTCCTGCGCAAAACGTGGGATTGCCTAACGGGGGAGACCCCTATGGTAACGGAGTTTTCATAGTATCCAAAGTGGCGGTCGTAATGACGGTTGCACAGGCGGACTTTAATATGTGCCGCTGGATCGCTTATACCGCCAAAAGGGTAACCAAGTAAGCGGGAGATCAGGAGAAGGAAGACAGGTGGTTACGATATCAATCGCTTGGAGGTATGCGGAATGCAGAAGGCCGAAAAAGTATTGGATATCATCGGCGACAGAGGCAAGCGAAAGTTACCGTTATATCGCATCTACCGTTTGCTTTACAACAAAGAATTGTATCTTATCGCTTACAAAAATATTTATGCCAACAAAGGCGCGATGACTAAGGGAGTGACAGACGAGACGGTTGACGGCATGTCCATTGCCAAGATTGATCGAATTATCAATCAACTGAAAAAGGAAACTTATCGTTTTGCGCCTGTCAGACGTAAGTATATCAAGAAAAAGGGCAGTAAGAAGCAACGCCCTCTTGGACTGCCAACATGGTCAGACAAATTACTCCAAGAAGTCATTCGTCTGATTCTGAATATCTACTTTGATCCACAATTCAGCAACGCCTCTCACGGTTTCCGTTCCAATCGGGGATGCCACACGGCACTGGATTCTATTCGGACTAAAAATGGTTGGAAAAGTGTAAAATGGTTCGTTGAAGGCGATATCCGCGACTGTTTTGGTAGTATCGATCATGGCATTCTACTCGGAATTCTGGCTGAAAAGGTAAAAGACAATCGCTTCGTGAGACTGATGAAACACTTTCTGGAATGTGGGTACATGGAAGACTGGAAATATTTCACTACCTTAAGCGGGTGTCCGCAGGGTGGAATTTTAAGTCCTTTGCTTTCTAACGTCTATATGGACAAGTTCGACCAGTTTATGGAGAAACACATCCTCCCCGTCTATAACTGCGGGGGCAGAAGGACAGAGAACAAAACCTACAAAGCGCTGAGCAACCAAGTTAAAAAGCACATGCGCCATCAAGACTGGAAGATAGTAAAGGAACTTAACAAGCAGAGACAGTCCATGTCTTCCAAAGATACGAACGATCCAGGATTCAGAAGACTCTATTACATCCGCTATGCGGATGATTGGTTGTTGGGTGTTTCAGGTCCTAGGCAGGATGCAATCAAGGTCAAGGAACAAATTAGAACCTTCCTCGTTAGTGAACTAAAATTAACGCTTAGCGAAGAGAAGACCTTAATCACCCATGAAAAAACCGATAAAGCGCGATTTCTCGGTTATGACATCCATGTACTGCATCAGGATACGAAACATGACAAACGAGGACAACGCAGCATCAATGGTGTGATCGGTTTTCGCGTTCCAGACGAGAAGATGAAAGACAAAGCAGGACAGTATAAGAAGAGCGGAAAACCAACTCATCGAAAAGAACGGACGGTCAACTCCGATTTTGATATTATTGCCCAATACCAGTCCGAATTTCGCGGATTCGCTCAATACTATCTGCTTGCCTATAATGCTCATCAGTTGCATGGTCTCAAGAGAACAATGGAATTGTCTTTAGCACGTACCCTTGCGAATAAGTTCAAAACGACGGTCAACAAAGTCTTCAAGACGTACAAAACGACTCGTGAAACGGACGGACAAATTTACAAGGTGCTTCAAAAGGAAGTGAAACGGGAAGGAAAAAATCCGTTGATCGCTTACTTCGGAGGGTTTAAGCTAGGTTACAAGAAGGATGCCGTAATTCTAGACGCATTACCAACAGGAAAAGTGTTCAACATTAAGAGCCAACTTATTGACCGTCTGATGAAGGATACATGTGAATTATGTGGATCAAGTGGAAATATTGAAATGCACCACGTCAAGAAGCTAAAAGACCTAG
>NZ_JUEE01000059.1:0-17843 GCF_000802135.1 Desulfosporosinus sp. BICA1-9 | reverse complement strand
TCTTAGGTGGTTATACTTTGCACCTGGAATTTGACAAAATTCTGTCAGTCGGCAAGATCATGTCAGAGAGCGGAGGTCCAGCCGCCATTATAGCGGTCATAAATACATTGCCGATGCCTCAGGTTGTTTTAGTTTTATTCCTGCTCTTAGAATTTGTCTTCCTGGCCACCTGTCTTGATTCCTCGGCCTATGTATGTGCCACTATGGCGACCAAGGAACTGGCAGAAGATGAACAACCGGCTCGTTGGAACAGAGTTGTCTGGGCTTTAGCTTTAGCGGCTATAGGTGTTGCGGTTCTATCGTTAGGTGGTATGAATGCAATACAAACATCCTCTGTAGTCGCGGCGGTTCCCCTAGTGTTTGTCCTAATTGTCTTAACCTTGTCTTTTATGAAAATGCTTAGAGAAGATCATGGTGTAGAATGTAGCCCGAAAGAAATAACGATCCAATCTCATAAAAATAATAATAATCTATCGGCTAAATAGTAATAACGAATCTATTGCTATAATCAAGGTGCGAAAACAAATTTAGATAAAATCCTTTAAACAGAAAGGCGAAATGCATGTAAGCATTTCGCCTTTACTGTTTAAAAGATTTTCCAGAAGGAAGACTTTCAATAAAAAAAGTGTTTGACAAGAATATTCAGAATAAAGTAAAATTGAATTGACCACTCTATGGATTGCACGTTCACAATGTGACCATTTATTTAACAAAATCTATAATTTACAATATCTAATTTTTTTATATATGTTTCCAGTGGCGAAACGAAAGGAGCTTTTAATTTGAAAGAAATTCAATCCATCGAAAAAGCCTTTGCTATACTAGAAAAGTTTTCTCATAGGAAGAAGGAGTTTAGTGTTACAGAATTGAGTCAGGATCTAGGGTTACCCCGTCCTACGGTTAGCCGGATTATTGGCACGTTGGCAGGGTTAGGTTACCTTAAAAAGAGTTCTGATACGAAACGGTACACTTTGGGATTGAAGTTTCTTCACCTGGCTAGTATTGTCCAGGAAAGTCTTATCCTACGTGATATAGCTACACCGGTGCTGCACAGACTTCGTGATCTCTTGAGTGAGACAGTCTATATAGATGTTAGAGATGGGTGGGAAAGGGTCTGTATAGAATCGTTTCAGGGACTGGAACAGGTGCGAACATTTGTTGAAACCGGTCAACGGTCGCCACTTCATACTGGAGCCGATTCTCTGATGCTTTTAGCGTCTTTAGCGGATGAAGAAATTGATGAATACCTTGAGAAGGTCCAATTAGTACCGTATACGGAAAACACAATTGTAGACCCCCTAGTGTTAAGGGGAAAGATTAGAGAGGCTAAAGAAAAAGGTTATACGTATAGCGAAGGGGAGTACCATCCTGGAAGTGCTTGTCTTTCCGCCCCCATCAGAGATCGGGCAGGAAAAATAGTAGCCTGCATAGCGATATCCTTCCCAACATCAAGGGCTGTGCCGAGTTATATTGATAGATACAGGGATTCGATTATTAGCGCAGCGTTGGAAATTTCTACGCTCAACGGATATGAACATAAAGAAAAATAGGTGACTTGTCAAAAGGGGTATGATTCTTTGTCTAAGACCGCCATTAGCCAAGTATGGCGTATTGAGGGGGGTGAAGCGAGAGCCAGGCGGAAGCCCGATAAATTGTATCTCATCTTATTAAAAATCATGAGGAGGAAAGTTTTGAGTGATAGTGGAAAGCCGGTTGAACAGGCGTCCGAAAGGCCGCCCTCAGTAATAGGTAAATCAATTGAATAAGACGTAACCATAGAGAACCAGTTAAGTTATTCTTAAGAGAGAGGTTTAACTAACATGAAAAAGAATGCCTATGAAGTAGCCTTAGAAGTATTGAGTAATGTGGCCGAGTATATGAACTTAGAGGACCACGTGTACGAAATTTTCAAGGAACCCATGTCACAGTTAACTGTAAAATTTCCGGTTAAAATGGATGACGGAACCATTAGAATCTTCACCGGTTTCCGTTTTCAGCATAACGCTGCTCTGGGACCGACCCGAGGAGGAACACGTTTTCATCTCGATGAAACACCCGAGGATGTAAAGGCCTTGTCACTCTGGATGACCTTGAAAAACGCCTTAAACGAGATTCCCAATGGAGGTGCTAAAGGGGGCGTTGTCGTTGACTCACTAACTCTTTCCCAAGGGGAATTAGAGCGCGTTTGCCGAGGATATATTCGCAAGATTGGTCCGACTATAGGGGCATGGAAGGACTTTCCGGGGGCTGACATCGGCACCTCCGCTCAGACTCAGAGCTGGATGTTGGATGAATGGGAAACCATGAATATGCATCACGAGGCTGGGGGTATCAGTGGAAAAGTAATGGCTCTGGGAGGGTCTAAAGGACGGGCCGAAGCAACAAGCCGAGGTCTATTGTTTGCTACTAGGGAATTAGTGCATGCCAAGGGATTAGAGATGCCAGATTTAACAGCTGTGATCCAGGGATTTGGCAAAGTCGGTTGGCATTTAGCAAAGCTGTACGAAGAGGACGGTGTAAAGGTTTTATCGGTCAGCGATGTATCCATAGCCATATTCAAATCGACTGGGTTAGATATCTTTGATGTCCATGCCTATGTAGAGCGTACTGGCAGTCTTCGGGGTTACCCTAACGCGCAAGAAATTACTAATGAAGAAATGCTGGAAATAGAATGTGATATTCTAGCTCCTTGTGCGGTTCAAAATGTGCTTACTAAAGAAAATGCAGACCAAATTAAAGCAAAGTTTTTAATTGAAGGAGCTAATGGTCCTACTACTCCGGAGGCGGAAGAAATCTTTATCCGTAAAGGGATCTTTATTGCTCCGGATATTTGGGCAAATTCCGGTGGTACTCAAGTGGCTCATTTTGAAAGAGTACAGAACTTGAATAATGATAGTTGGAGTGAAGAGGAAGTAAACTCAAAGCTTGAGAAAATTATTCATAAGGTGTTTGGCGAAATCTATGCCTTGCACACTAAAAGTAATATTTCAATGCGTCAGGCGTGCTGGGTAAAAGCGATTGGCACAGTTGTTGAAGCGATGAAAGCTCGTGGCTGGGTTTAATTATAGAAGTAAATAAGACTACCTAGAAGGAGGAAACATCGTGACTTTGAACGTAAAGATCGATATCGACTATTTTTATTGCAAACGTTGCGGCATCTGTCACGCTTTCTGTCCGCAACAGGTTTTTTCCTTGATTAAGGACGGTTCGCCGGAAGTAAGCTTTCCAGAAAAATGCACCTATTGCCGCTTGTGCGATCTGCGATGCCCTGATTTCGCGATAACCTTGGAGGTGTTAACGTGATCAGACCACTTGGAGTACAGTTCATGCAAGGTAATGAAGCTTGCGTATATGGGGCCATTGATGCTGGGGCCAGATTTTACGGGGGTTATCCAATTACACCTTCCTCTGAAATCGCAGAGCTTTCAGCTGAATTACTACCACAAGTTGACGGTGTTTTCCTGCAGATGGAAGACGAAATAGGGAGCATTGCCACGATCATTGGTGCTTCAGCTGCAGGTAAAAAATCTTTTACGGCGACCAGTGGCCCAGGATTCTCACTAATGCAGGAGAATTTAGGGATGGCCATCTATTCTGAAGTTCCCATTGTTGTGATTAATATTCAGAGAAACGGACCGAGCACAGCCCTTGCCACGCGTCCTGCACAAGGAGATGTGATGCAGGCTCGTTGGGGCACCCACGGAGATCATCCGATTATTGCCTTGAGCCCCGCTTCCGTCCAAGAATGCTATGATTTAACGGTCCGGGCCTTTAATTTAGCAGAAAAGTATCGGATCCCGGTTATCCTTTTGGGTGATGAAGTTATAGGCCATATGAGAGAGAGCCTGACAATTCCTGAACTGGAGAAATTAGAAATTATCAATCGCAAACTACCAACGGACCCAGTTGAAGGATATAAACCCTATACCACAGGTGACGATGATATACCCGCTATTCCTCCTTATGGAACAGAATATATTGTGCACATTAGTAGTTCTTGTCATGATGAATCGGGTTATTCCCATAATGCCCCTAAAACAGCGGATAATTTAGTACGGCGCTTACACCGTAAGATAGAAACCAATAAGGCGGATATAGTTCAGGTTGAAAGGTTTGGCCCTGAAGACGCAGAGGTTACCATTATTGCGTATGGAGTCGTCTCCCGTTCAGCAAAACAAGCCGTGATCAATGCTCAAAAAGAGGGACTTTCCGTAAACCTCCTTAGACTTATCACTCAATGGCCTTTTGCCGATCAACAAGTCATCGAAGTCCTAAAGAAAGCTAAAGCCGTGATTGTACCGGAACTTAACTTAGGACAAGTGGTCTTGGAAGTAGAGCGCCTTAATTCGTATAAGACTCCTGTTTACCCACTTTCTCGCATCGATGGTGAAATAATTCTACCCTCACAGATCCTGGAACGAATTAAGGAGGTGCTAAAATAATGGCAGCACGACGTTATCAGGATTATCTAGACAAAAGCAGGCTACCCCATATGTGGTGTCCAGGCTGTGGAGATGGTATCATCTTGCGTGCCTACACGGAAGCTCTCGTTGAGCTAGACCTTGCCCCTAAGGATGTCGTTACCGTAACAGGGATCGGTTGCTGGGGGAAAGCGGATGATTATATGTCCACACAGGCCTTTCATGGAACCCACGGCCGGGCCCTAGCCTTTGCGACAGGAATTAAGTTAGGAAACCCCGACCTAACAGTGGTTACCTTAATGGGGGATGGAGATGCCGTCACCATCGGAGGAAACCATTTTATTCATGCGGCTCGACGGAATATTGACCTTACCGCCATCGTTGCCAACAATTATAACTATGGCATGACCGGAGGACAGTATTCGGCTACCACTCCATTGGAAAGCAAAACCACGACTTCTCCACTGGGAACGCCTGAACCCGGGTTTGATGTGTGTCTCCTTGCAGAAGCCGCAGGGGCTAATTTCGTAGCTAGGACTACAGCCTATCACGTAGGGGCACTCAAAAACCTAATTAAAGAGGCCATTACTCATAAAGGCTTCAGTCTAGTAGAAGTTATTAGCCCTTGCCCGACGTATTTTGGGCGATTCAATAGTCAACCCAGTGCCGTGAATATGTTAAAGTGGCTAAAGGAGAATTCAGTAGCTGCCTCTAAATTTCAGGAAATGTCGAGGGAAGAACAAGCTAAGCGTTTTGCCATAGGAACGTTAGTTAAAAAAGAAAGACCAGACTTCTATACCAACTATCGGCGGATTAATAGTGTCAGCCAAACAGCAGGGGGGAGAGAGTAGATGGCAGGGAAAACATGGCAAATCGTCTTAGCGGGTACAGGCGGTCAAGGGTTAATTCTAGGTGGTGTAACCTTAGCCAAGACCGCTGTGTTAGAAGGAAAAAATGCCGTGCAAACTCAAACATATGGGATTCAGTCACGGGGAGGATACTCTCAATCTGAGGTTATTATTAGTGGTGAAGACATCTATTTTCCAAAGTGTGATCAGCCGGACCTAGTATTAGCCCTTAGTCAAGGTGGATACGATCGCTATAGCAATATTGTATCGAATGAATGCCTTATCCTTTATGACCAAGATGTTGTAAAAAGCAGTCATCGAGTCCATGATGTGGGGTATCCCTTCAGCGCTAAAGCTATAGATCTAGGAAATCCTAAAACGATTAATTCCTTGTTTTTAGGAAGTGTATTAAAGCTTTGCCCAGTGGTTTCCAAGGAAAGTCTTACAAAGGTTTTAGAAGATTCATTACCGGGTAAGATTTTAGCAATTAATTTAAAGGCATTGGAACTAGGGTATAAGGAGATTGATTAAAGGCGATCTGATTTCCGTAAAGGAATTAGAACATAAAAAGCTGTAATTCTCAGCTTTTTATGTTCTAATTTTAGAATATGGTCTAAATATTCAAAATATTTCTGTGCGGATCCCATCTAACAACGTATACAGGTTATAATTAAATGAAGAAACTTCGAGAATAAGGCGGAGGTTCGAATGAAAACAAGGAGGAAGATTCTATGCCAAATTTGTCACTGCTGTCTTTGGAGGAAATGCCGGATAAGACCCGTAATATGATTACAGGAGGAAAATCCCAACTGAGCGGCTTAAACATCAACAGAATGATGGCTCATGCGGAAAATAGTGTACGTCATTTTATGCGTTTAGGAAATTCTCTGCTAACCCAGGCAAAACTTGATGCCCGCCTACGAGAAATAGTTATCCTCCGGATAGCCAAGTTATGTAATTCGAGGTATGAATGGTACCAACACGAAATAATGGCTAGGCAGGTTGGAGTGTCGGAACAGCAAATAGAAGCCCTTAGGCTAGATCCCCCTGATCCTTCAGTATTTAATGATCAAGAGCAGGCCATTCTCAGATACACTGAGGAGGTTACTGCTAATGTGAAAGCTAGTCCTGAGGTATTTGAAGAACTATCCCAGATTCTCAGCCAACAAGAATTAGTAGAACTAACTCTTACTATAGGCTTTTATAATATGGTAGCCCAATTTCTTGAAAACACAGGGGTGGAGATAGAAGGTTAATTTTCTAAATGCTAAGATTAGTAGCTATAGTATCAAGCAACGACTGGAGGAAACCATGGTAGATCTGAATTTACTTGAGGCAGGAAACGTTTGGAAATTTATCGGGATGGAAATAGTACGTAATTCCGAGGGGCGTCCCGGTGTGCAAGTGATAAATACGAACAATCTACGGCAAGTGTATGGAGCCATGCATGGGGGAATCATCTCAATGGCCGTGGACGCCGCTGGAGCAGTAGTTGTAAATGAGCATGTTGGAAGGGATTTTGCAGTGTCGACTGTAGAATTAAAAGTGAATTATTTGTTACCTGTAATTGACTCAGATATAGTTGTCTATGCTAAGATTGTGAAAAAAGGAAAACGCCTAATGGTGACAACGGTCGAAGTGTTAGACAATATGGCAAATATTGTGGCTGTTGGCATTGTTACTTATATTGTAAAACCGATCGACAATTCTAGTAAGTAGCAAATTTAATTGTTGTACGAAAAATGATACAGTAAAGCACAAAGGAGTTATGGAGTAATGGGTGCAAGTAATGCACCCATTACTTGTATTCGCAGAATGTTGTTCCTTAAAATTAAATCTCACAAAAAGCTAACCCGTGTTTAATATATCGGGTTAGCTTTTTGTGAGATGAAAAACATAACACCTGTACTCAACACCTACAGCAGAGGTTGCATAGATCATATCTATGTTTAACTTGTCTGCAACTCAGCGAAAGAGTGTATAATATTTCTTATGTCCAACAATTTATTAGATTCAAACAGAAGGTGCACTACTCGTCTCTTGATATGAGACTATTCAAGAACTATTTGAAGATTATAATGCGTAGATTGGTTAAAGAAGTACCTACTTAGCAGGAGATTGACCGTTTAAGGAGAATACGTTTTGGGGTAGAGGGGGGATTATATGCCAAAGGAATTTACCCACTGGCATATTGCACGCCAAGCCTTGAAAAGGGAAATCCCAGGAGAGGTGGGAGAAATCATTGCGAGCAACCTAGCCCTGTATTATATCGGAGCCATTGCCCATGATATAACCTTTTATGATTTATCTTCCCCGTCTGAAGCAAACTTAGAGCAGATGGCTAACCAGCTTCATGGTGTAGCTGGCGAGAATACTGTTGCCCCACTTTTGGAAATAATGGAATGGGCACTTGACCAGGACGACCATCGAGCTCACCTGGCATTTTTGTTAGGGATGTTAACCCACTTTGTGGTGGATAGCACGTTTCATCCGATGGTCTACTACATGAGCGGAAACTATTTTGCTCAAGATCCAGAAGAAAGGGATAAAGCTGTGTTTCGACATCGCTTACTGGAAACTGCCATCGATCTCTGGTTAAAGGATGTTGAACGGATGGATTATCCATCAAGTTTAAGGCAACTCTGGCGTAAATCGGGTGTAACTGGACGAGGGGTTTTTAAGCGTCTGATTGAGCAAGGTGTTTGCAAGGGAGATATCAGTAAAATTGCGCATTTCCATAAGGCTTGGCGGAATCACCGTTTACTGCAAACAGTTTTCGGATGGTCAACGCCTTGGCGAGTATTGTCACTTTACCGGCGGTTTGGTCATCCATCAGCTGGCAAACTAGAGGCTTTATTCTACTCTCAGCCCCTGGATTTATCATATTTTAAGGCCAAATTAGATTGGAGACATCCCGTTACGGGCGACAGGCATGATATGATGATAGGAGCGCTATATGATCTGTGCGTTACCCGGGTTATCAGCTTGTTTGATCAATTAGGACTACAATCCCCGGAAAAATGGCCGCTACTCCTACAAGAGTTTCAGCCCCTCTCTCTGGATAGTGGATTGCCCTATGTTCCTGTTGCGAACATGAAATACTTTCGAACTGAGCCCATCGAACATTGTTTACTTCGATCTCTTAAACATGAATAAAACTCCGAGGGAAGCCTCGGAGCTTGAGCAGGAATTAGATCTTGAGTTGAAATTAGATCATTTCATCAGCGGGGTCATCATCATAAGCACAGTCACACCCGCGTGATATAATTGTAAAGCCATACTTTTCGGATTTCCGTCCGAGTAAGAAAGCGGCAACAAGACTCAGGAAAAAGAGTAAACCGTGATAAGGGTAATGCTTGTGCTGATAGAACATGAATAGTGCCTCCTTTCATTTCGTTATAGAGTGACCTTATTGCGTGGAATTCATTCTGGAAATTTAAGGAAGTTTAGGTTGGAGGGGTTTTGTGCGTTATAATGTATTGCTTTGGGACTTAGATGGTACGTTGACAGATCCAAAGGTAGGAATTACCCTCTCTGTTCAGTACGCTCTAAGTCGGTTAGATTATCCCCTTCCGAAGGTAGATGATCTAGATTGGATTATCGGGCCGCCCTTAAGAGAGAGCTTTAAAGTCTTGCTTCAAACGACAGAGGAAGCGCTTCTAGATCGTGCTATCAAGTTGTATAGGGACCGCTACAAAGAAATAGGTCTCTATGAAAACGTTGTTTACCCTGGTATACCCGAGTTACTGTCCCGGTTAAAGGACAAGGGTTGCAGGAATCTGTTGGCGACCTCAAAACCGAGAGTCTTTGCAGAGCAAATTCTTCACCATTTCTCAATGGATTCCTACTTTAGTGTTATCATGGGCAGCGAGTTGAATGGTCAATTTGTGGAGAAGGAAGTTCTGATTGAGGAAGTGCTGAAAAATGTACCTTCTGATTTACGCTCGAAAACAGTGATGATCGGGGACCGAAGATTTGATGTTCAGGGGGCAAGAGCCAATCAGATTGAGGTTATTTCAGTAAGATATGGGTATGGAACAGTTGAAGAATTACATAATGCAAACCCTGATTTTATCGTCCAAACTGTTAAAGACTTAGAGGAGCTATTGATCCGCTGAATGTGTTACTGATAATCTGTTTAATTCTCAGTTGTAACCGGGTAACGGACTGCAGCGTCTAAATAAACAAAGTTCTCGTCCTTTTCTTGACGTACCATTCCTACAATACCTCGATCCTTCGTTTTTTCTAGGTGGCGATGGACAACAAACTGATAGGCTCGCTCATCCCATGGATCTAAGAAATCGACAACTGTATTGAAATAGGTTTCGATGGGAATTTTAAGATGATGATGATAGACTTGCAGAGTTGTTTCCGAAGACATAACGAATTCCTCCCTTCCAATTAGTCTGAGATATAAATGAAAGAAATATGTGTTTTTAAAAGAAGGAAAGAAGGAGGTAGCAAAATGGACGAAGAATCAGAATCTAAGGTAGTCGGGAGTGAGTTCCTTCTTAATAAGCGAAATTTAAGTTGGATTGATCTGGTGCTGATTTTGGGTGGGGTTATCTGTATCTATGTCTTATTATCCTTTGGAACTATCTGGTTAATGGATCGATGGCCACATGAACGAGCTTTAATATATTTGAATGCCTTTATGACTCAGCTGGCCTTTGCACTTCTAATTTTACTTCTGAAAAGAATTCGACACTGGGAATGGTCCGATTTTGGCTGGAAGGCGGTTCCGTTCAGAAAGTATTTTTATAGTGTCATAGGATTATACCTTTTCTCTTGGGTTATCAATATCAGTTATGCCATTGTCCTATACAATTATGGGTTAACTCCTCCTGAAACAGATGTTTATTCGAAGTTATTGGGACAGGCCACGGGTTATACATTATTTCTTAACTTGCTGTTAGCAGGGATATTAGCACCGATTGTGGAAGAAACCTTATTCAGGGGAGTGATTTTCGGCAGTCTGCAGGCGTATTTCGGGAAATGGACAGCAGCAACGATTAGTGCGGTTATTTTTTCCGCTCTCCATTTCCAAGTTTACGGATTTTTCCCACGCTTCGTCTTAGGACTCGTCCTCATTTTCTTGTATACTAAGTTTAAATCCCTCTATCCGCCCGTTACCTTACATGCCTTAAATAATACAGTGGCCACACTGATAGCGGCAAAATTGATGATTGATTAAAAGGAGCAGGATAAGATGAAGCAAAGGCAACGACAGGCCTTGCAAATTGCCATCGATGGCCCTGCTGGTGCGGGGAAAAGTACGGTTGCCAAGATTGTAGCAATGCAATTACGGCTTTTCTATGTAGATACTGGTGCTATGTATCGGGCTATCGCTTATAAGGTGCTTAAAAGCGGGGCATCAATAGACGACGAATCTAGGGTAAGTCAAATAGCTAAAACGACGGAAGTTGTGCTCGATCATTCGGAGGAGAGAATTGTTTGGTGTGATGGCGAGAATATCACGCAAGCTATACGCAACCCCGAAATTTCACGGGCGGTTTCGGTTGTGGCTGCCTATCAGGGGGTAAGAGATCGTTTAGTGGAACTTCAACGCCTGGAGGCTAGGCGCGGAGGCGTGGTTATGGATGGTCGTGATATCGGGACACACGTCCTGCCAGACGCTGATTATAAAATTTTCTTAACAGCGACACCTGAGGAACGGGCAAGACGACGGTGGATAGAACTCACGGAGGCCGGGAAAGTTGTAGCTTACGATGAAGTCGCTCAAGATATGCTGAAACGTGACCGTTCAGATAGTGAGAGAGAGGTTTCACCGTTAAGACCTGCTCAAGATGCAATTATTCTCGATACAACGGGTTTAAGTGTGGAAGAACTGGTAGCGGAAATTCTTAAGTTGACTCAGGAGGTTGAATCATGACGCTTTATAGTTTTGCGAAGAGGATGTTTCGCCTGCAGTTTCGTGTTATGGGGTGGAAAGTAGAAGGCGCGGAGAACTTGCCTTTGAGCGGACCCGTAATTTTAGCCATTAATCATGTAAGCATTTGGGATCCAGTTCTCGCAGCTTGCAGTCTACCCCGCCAAGTCTCCTTTATGGCCAAAGAAGAACTATTTTCCATTCCGATTTTGGGGACGATTTTTTCTAAACTTGGCGCTTTTCCAGTCAAACGAGGGCAGGGAGATATGAATGCCATCCGTCAATCTTTAGCAATCTTAAAGCAAGGGCGCATCTTAGGTCTTTTTCCTGAAGGAACTCGTTCAAAGACAGGAGAGATTCAAAAAGGAATGCCGGGAATGGTCCTGCTCATGGAAAAGAGTCAAGCTTCTGTTGTCCCGGTAAAGGTTTACGGGACAGCAAACTTAATGACTAAAGGGTGGGGCAAAATTGGGGTTGTAATCGGTAAGCCCTTGACCGCTCAAATGCTAAAGGCTCCTGAAGGGGTGGAAAACCGCCGTGAATGGATTGCGGATCGTATTATGCAAGCAATGATCGAATTACCCAAAGCCAAGTAGCTTTGTAGGGGGTAGTCCTATTTGTGGGGGACATACCTACTTTCTCGGGGACACTCATGTCCCGAAGAACAACTATTACTTCAGCAGGTTTGTCTCCATTCCTTAAAATCTCAGAAATATGGCAGGAATTTTGGAGTAGAATAGAGAATTAGTTCTGTACTTTGTTGGGGACATTCCTTCCCGAAGAACAGCTTATACTTCAGCAGGTGTGTCCCCTTTCATTAATAGGAGGTTCTTAGTTTTGAAAGTCAAGATGGCAGCAAAAGCTGGGTTCTGTTTTGGTGTGGAACGTGCCTTAGAAATGGCAGAACGAACAGCAGAAACTTCACAGGCAGTTTCACTCGGGCCCCTTATTCATAATCAGCAGGTCGTAAAACGCTTGTCAGAACGTGGTATTCGTGTAGTCGATGATCTGAGTGACGTAACCTCTGATCAAGCCCTGATTATTCGCTCCCATGGTGTAGCACCTAGTGTTTATCAGGGGGCTGAGAATAGAGGTGTCCGCGTGGTCGATGCCACGTGCCCTTTTGTCCAGAAAGCACAACGACTGGCTGCCGAGTCAGCTAAGTTAGGGCGACAAGTGATTGTCATGGGAGATAAACATCATCCTGAGGTCCAAGGAATATTAGGGTGGGCTGGAGAACAGGCCATTCCCATCCAAACGGTCGAAGAGGCCAAGGAACTTGAATATTATCCACATTTAGCTGTTTTAGCTCAGACGACCCAACTTGCGGAAAATTTTATCAGGATAGTCGAAGAGTTGAAACTCCATACGGGTGATATAACCGTTCACAACACGATCTGTAACGCAACTGCTGAACGACAAAAAGTGGCTCGAGAGTTAGCAGAGACTGTTGATATTATGGTCGTTGTCGGTGGGCGAGATAGCGCAAATACTCGAAAACTGGCGAGCATCTGCGCGGAACGCACCAAAACATACCTTATTGAAACTGCAGAGGAATTGAAATCGACTTGGTTTAGCGAAGCCGAAAGTGCCGGTTTAACAGCGGGGGCTTCTACACCGGATTGGATCATTGAGGAGGTTTATAAAAAAATGTCTGAAATGAATGAAAATGAAATGAATATGGATAGTTGGCTAGAAAATTTACAAGAAATCCAGCTTGGTTCGCGGGTTACCGGTACTGTCGTTAAAATGACAAGAGAGGAAATCTTCGTCGATATTGGTTGGAAATGCGAGGGAGTCATTCCTATCAGTGAGTTTTCTATCCGGCAAACTAACCTAGAGGACGTTGTAGCGATTGGGGATACCGTGAGTGCAGTCGTGATTCGTGTGGAAAATGAGGAAGGGCATACCGTTCTTTCCAAACGGAAAGCAGATGAAGAGGGTGCTCACGAACGTTTAGAGAAAGTCGCAGAAACTAAAGAAGAAATCCAGGCTAAAGTCGTTGAGGTTGTCAAGGGCGGGTTAGTAGTTGATGTGGGACTGCGAGGGTTTGTTCCAGCTTCTCAAATCCAGTTGGGATATGTGGAAGATCTAAATCAGTTTTTAGGGCAAACCTTACGCTTAAGATTAATAGAATTTGATTCATCGAAAAGGAAAGTGGTTCTTTCTCAGAAAATCATTTTGGAAGAAGAACAAGCGATTAAACGCCAACAATTACTGGAAACCCTCAAAGAGGGTGAAGTAGTGTCAGGCACAGTCAAGCGGATGACTGACTTTGGTGTCTTTGTCGATATCGGTGGGATGGATGGCCTGCTGCATATTTCGGATATGGCTTACACGCGGCTTAAGCACCCGTCAGAATTGCTGGCGATTGGGGACGAGGTTGAAGTCCAAGTCTTAAGATTAGATCATCAAACCGGAAAATTAGCCCTAGGTCTTAAACAACTTAAAGAGAGTCCATGGGGTCAAGCGGCTGTTAATTATCCAGTGGGAGCTATCATTCAGGGCAAAGTTGTACGTATCGCTACGTTTGGCGCATTTGTGGCCCTCGGTGAAGGTATGGACGGATTGGTTCATATTTCCCAATTGTCAGATCAACGGGTTAATAAAGTCGAAGATGTGCTTAAAGTCGGAGATACAGTGACTGCAAAGGTCATTCAGTGTAAAACAGAGGAGAAAAGGATAAGCTTAAGTATCAGGGAGGCGATTGCAGACTCCGCTCGGGCCAATGATACTCAGGCTTTAGCGGGCCAAGCTGAAATCCAACCGGTAACCATAGGAGATGCCCTAGGAAAGGCTTTCCACTTGGAAAACCAAGCAGAGTAAGCTCTTATACGGGTTTGTTAAATCGAGGCATTATTGACTTCCTGTTCTACGGCGCAGGAAGTCATTTTGGCAAAAACCAAGTTTCTCTATTAAAGAAAGGGGATTCTAATGGCTAAGCGAAAACTAGATCTGCCGATTGATTTCCCCATATTATTCTTAACCCTGGCACTTTTAGCTTTTGGATTAATTATGATTCTTAGCGCGGGTGCCGTAAGAGGATTTAACGCCACGGATAATTCGTACTTTTATGTTACTCAACAATTAAAGTGGGCGATTGTAGGTTCTTTTTTCGCCCTGGTGGCCATGATAATCCCTTATACTTTTTTGCGGCGGCTTGCCGGATTAGGCGTCATCATAAGTATGATCTTACTGATTGCAATCATCTTTACTGATGCGGGGATCGAAGCGGGTGGTTCAGCCCGGTGGATTAAAATTTTAGGATTTACAGTTCAACCTTCAGAAGTTGCTAAACTTGCCTTGGTACTTTTTTATGCCCATATATTAGATCGTTATCCAATTAAGCAGGGCAAAGATTGGCGTATCCCCTTAGGTATCCTTATACCGATTACACTGCTTGTTTTGGCCCTTGTCTACAAACAACCAGATTTAGGGACAGCGATGGTCTTAGCACTGACCTGTACCGTCATGCTGTTACAGACGGAACTGCCGACATTCTGGTTTGTAGCTGCTGTACCGACCCTTGGAGTACCGCTCTTATATTTAATCTATAATACAGAATACCAATGGAATCGAATTTTGGTCTGGCTAGACCCCTGGAAAGATGCTATGCATTTAGGATATCAGATTACGAATGCGGAGATTGCCTTCGGCTCGGGCGGTTTGTTCGGAGTTGGTTTGGGACGAAGTCTGCAAAAATATGGCTTCCTGCCGGAAAACCATACAGATATGATCTTTGCCATTGTAGGAGAAGAACTGGGCTTAATCGGTACTGTATTTTTACTATTCCTCTTTATAGCGTTGTATGCCCGAGCTTATCATGTCATTAGTGGATGCCCAGATCGCTTCGGACGGTTATTGGGCTTTGGCTTGATATCCACGTTAGCTATTCAGACGACCGTCAATTTATCGGTGGTTACTGGTGTACTCCCAGTAACAGGGATTACCCTACCCCTGATCTCTTATGGCGGAAATTCTCTGGTCATCACCTTGGCCAAACTCGGTCTGATCTTGAATATAACTCGATATAAAAAGATACCCAAGCTTAGGATGGTCAAGAGCCCACCCAAACATCGCGGTGTAAACTCCTTCTAAACGGGGATAATAGGAGAAATATCCGTCGTAAGGTGGGAGTCATGTGTTATTTCCCTATGGAGAATGGCTAATTCTATTCTTAACCCTTGAGACTCGGGTAGAAAAAAGAGCTTCTCGGCATTTTTTTCTTAGCTTGACCATGGCCTGGATCATTGGAAAATCTTTGGAATTCATCGTTCCCGCGTCATTGCCCTGGAATTGGCACTTCGCACGTCTGATGGTTATCTTAGTCTTTTGGGTATGGGCGCTGCAACGGACTGAACGATGGATTCTGCCTCTTATAGTTACCAGCCTAGTAGTCTGCCTAGAAACCTTATTTCAAGTCAATGAACCAGGGGTGTTGCCTTATGGAACAGGCATTTTCTCGTTAATCCTAGTTATAGTCGCTTGGCTGAGTGCAAAATCCTTTTGGGGAACAGCAGCCGCCTTAGCAGGAAGCTTACTCCTAAATCAAGCCTTTGTGCGTTTTACTTACGATGGTATCGTCAGACATGCCGACTTACCCGACGAATTTGTTTGGAATTTTGGTGTCTGGTTCTTCGTGCTTTGGGCTGGTTTACGTCTGGGTTGGCAGTCTCATCTTGAGCGGAAACTGGAGAAAGCGACCGCTGATAAATTGTCTACAAGCAGTGTCAGTGCTTACGAACCTCGGGAGGAGCACGAACTCCAGTAGCAGGCGGGTTTGATATGTAGTATACTTGTAAACGATTGAGGCATGGAAATAGGCCCTGATCTGAATTGTCAGGAGGATGAATAGTTTGTCGAAGGGGCTTGTGGTCACAGCCGTCCATACAGGTAGTATTGCTGAAGAAATGGAGATTGAAGTCGGGGACCGTGTTCTTGAAGTCAACGAAGAAAAACTGAACGATCTTATTGACTTTCAGTTTGGCATATCCGAGGATGAGTTCATGCTGCTTATCGAGAAGAAGAACGGTAAGCAATGGGAGATCGAGATTGAGAAAGCTCCAGGAGAATTCCTAGGTCTCCAAGTGGAAATGAGTTCTCAAGGGCTAAAAACTTGTCGCAATAATTGCACATTTTGTTTCGTGGCTCAAATGCCAAAAGGAATGAGGTCGTCGCTTTACGATAAAGACGATGATTACCGCTTATCGCTAACTCAAGGAAGTTTTATTACTCTTTCAAATTTAAGTGAGGAAGAAATAGAGAGGATCATTTCCCTTCATCTCAGCCCGCTCTATGTTTCCGTCCACGCTTGGAACCCTGAAGTACGTGCCCGTATGATGAGAAACCCTCAGGCCGGAAAGTTGCCAGAGCAAATCAAACGCTTTGCTGAAGCTGGAATCGCTGTCCATGCTCAAGTGGTGGTGGTTCCGGATCATAACGATGGTGAGGTTTTGGCTGAAACTATCGAACAGCTAGGGGGACTTTATCCAGCTATACAATCTATCGCTGTCGTTCCGGTGGGCTTAACCCGCTACCGTGAACACCTTACAAGCTTGCGTGGATTCACTTCGGCTGAGGCTGGTCAGATTGTGGTAGAAGCTGAGTTGTGGCAAAAGAAATTCCTTTCCTTGACAGGCCGACATCTTGTCTATTATGCGGATGAATTTTATGTTTTGGCTGGTCGGGAATTTCCGAATTTTACTGTTTATGATGAGTTTCCACAACTTGAAAACGGTGTGGGGATGGCCCGTAAATTTATAACTGAGCTGGAATCGGTTTGGGAGCTTTTACCCAATCAGTTAGCTGAACGCCATGTCCATCTTATAACGGGGATCTCTGCGCAGGTTTTTTTTGAATCATGGAGTCAGCGCTTAATGGCTCGAATCAAGGGTTTGAAGCTATCAGTACATGGGATACGCAATGACTTTTTTGGAACATCTGTGACGGCTGCCGGATTATTAACGGCCCAAGATATCGCCCATCAATTGGAGGATTTAGCAGGGGAAGAATTTTTTATCCCTCGTGTGATGCTCAAGGCTGATGAAGATCTCTTTCTGGATGATCATGATGTTAAGTGGTTAGAAGAAAAGGTCAATGGCAAGGCTAGTATTGTTGAAAATCATGGCGTAGCATTCTTAGAACATCTAATTGGGGATTCTTTGGAGGTGGGACGATTTGAGTAAACCTGTAGTAGCTATTGTAGGACGGCCGAATGTCGGAAAGTCTACTTTATTTAACCGCATTACGGGCGGTCTTGTGGCCATTGTTGAAAATATGCCTGGAGTGACAAGAGATCGACTGTATCGAGATGCAGAATGGCTGGGACGGAAATTTACCTTGATTGATACTGGGGGAATTGAATTTAAGGATGAGGGGACACCCATCCCGGCCCAGATGCGCAGACAGGCAGAAATTGCCATGGAAGAAGCGGATGTCATTATTTTTGTCGTAGATGCTCAGATATCAACGACCCCAGATGATGATATGATTGCCAGAACACTACGTCGGTCGGGAAAGCCCGTCTTGCTGGCAGCCAATAAAGTAGAAAACTTCGAAAAGATAGAAGGTCAACTCTATGACTTTTTAAGCTTAGGGTTAGGGGATGCCATCCCTATTTCTGCTGTTCATGGTATGAATACCGGAGATTTACTCGATATGGTCATAGCAAAATTCCCGGACAAT
>NZ_JUEE01000058.1:0-14101 GCF_000802135.1 Desulfosporosinus sp. BICA1-9 | reverse complement strand
GTCTGGGCCTCAGACAGCGTCAGGTTCTCCCTCGGCTGTGGGACGGAAATAACGAAGGATTTGCCGCCGGTGGTAAGAAAAGTTAGCTTTAACACCTTGCTTGTAATAATCGCCATTTTAATCACCTCCTAAAGATTTACTTTGACTTTTCATAGCTGGTCTTTCAGGCAGATTTTCCCGCTGCTTATTCATTAATAAGCTCCCAGTTTTTGCCGAGCACAACATTCAGCAGCGGATACTGGCTCAGACTTGATAGGGCAAGTGGTTGAAGGAATCGGTCAGTTACTCTCAGCGAACGGCCGATAGGTTAATGCAGTTCTGCGAAAAGTACGGGACGAAACTGCTTGCCTCCTCCGACAGTGACGGCCATCCAGATTCGTCACTGGTGACGAATCTGACCTACAACCAGGCGCTCATCCTCCTTGGGATCCCGGAAGAGGAGCGGGAGGAGTTTATCGCGGAGCATGATGTTGAGAGCATGACCAAATTGGAATTGCAGCAGGCTGTCAAGGACAGAGACCAGGCCATAGTAAAGGACTATAATCATTTCCAAAACTGAAAAAATGTATTGCCTTTCTATGCAAACGTGCAAAACGAGGGAGTTGTAGTTAATGCCTGATTATAGTAAAGAATTTCATCATGCAGAAAGCAGAGCAAAGAGAGCTAACGGCTGATCAGACAAATGAAGAAGAACTGGAACGATAAATTTATATACAATTCCTGCGAACTTTTAGAAGGAATAAATATTGCGTCTTTGTTACGTGCGAAAATACTTTTAGCTTATCTGTAAAATATTCAGAAGATAAAAATAAATATTTTGTAAAAGTATGATAGAAGATGTATTGTGATAATGAGACTTAAAGCACTTAACGAGAGAGGTACGAAGATGAAAGACATAGCTTTAATTGCTTCTTACCCAGAGCTTGCTGAATTGGGATTGGAAATAGCAAAGAAAATAGACGTTGACCTGGAGATAGAATATGGGTTGTTAGACGAAGCAGTACCGATTGCGAAAAGATTGCAGGATAATGGTTGTCAAGTCATTATTACCAGGGGTGGCACATACCGAGTATTAAAGCAGGCCAACCTTGGCATACCGATTGTGGACATTCGTTTCACGGGTTATGATTTTTTGCGTACCTTGCAAGAGGCCAGATCCGTCGGTTCCTACATTGGCGTTTTTGTGTCATGGAATATGGGATACGATATCAGCGACATCGGGGCTGTTCTTAATTTAAGGGTTAAAGAGTATTTTGTTGAGCCTGATAAAAAAACATATCCTGCTAAACTTAGGGTTGCAAAAAAAGAAAGCATAGACGTTATTGTTGCAGGCTTATCCGTATGTAGATGTGCTCAAGGTATGGGAATACCTTCTTTTCTGGTGCAATCAGGCAGAGAGTCTGTAGAGATTGCCCTGAATGAAGCGAAAGAATTAGCATCAATCCGCAGAGTGGAACAAGAGAAGGCCAACCGGATGCAAGCCATTTTGGAGTTTGCCTATGAGGGAATCATAGCTTTTGACATCGCTGGAAGTATAAATATGATTAACTTTGCAGCAGAAAAACTTTTAGGAATCCCGGAAAAACAGGCCTTAGGCCATGATTGGCGGGAGGTTATACCGGAATTTAAATTAGAAAACATAATAGCAAAAGGCCAACGTGAGATTGCCGCCCTAGCAGAGAGAAAAGGGAAACATTTTGTAATTAATAAGATTCCAATTTATGTTCGCAAAGAAAACGTTGGTGGAGTTGTCACCTTTCAGGAAGTCTCAGGATTGCAGAATATTGAGCAGGACATTCGCAAGAAGCTCAATCCAAAGGGGCATACAGCAAAGTATAGCTTCAATGAAATTATTGGAGAATCTTCGGAAATTAATCGGTGTATCAAAGCGGCTAAGGAGTTTGCCAAGGTGCAGTCTTCGGTATTAATACTTGGGGAAACCGGTGTAGGTAAAGAGCTTTTTGCCCAGAGTATACATAATGAAAGCAAGCGTAGCGATGGTCCGTTTGTTGCGATAAACTGTGCAGTTATTCCCGAAAATTTGCTGGAGAGTGAACTCTTTGGTTATTCAGAAGGGGCTTTCACAGGAGCGCGAAAAAAGGGCCGGGCAGGGCTATTCGAACAAGCACACGGTGGAACAATCTTTCTTGATGAACTTGGAGAAATGGCACCGAAAATCCAAGCGCGCCTGCTACGGGTTTTAGAGGAAAAAGAAGTCATGAGGTTAGGCGACGAAAAGGTTATTACGATTGATGTCAGGGTGATTGCAGCGACCAATAAGAATCTCAGAGAGCTAATCGAGCAAAGGTTGTTTCGAGAAGATTTATTCTACAGACTGAACGTTCTTAAACTAACGGTTCCGGCGTTGCGCCAACGTAATACGGATATTCCACTATTGGTATGTCACTTCCTGAAACTTTATAACTGTAAGTTTGGTAAATACGTTATCGGGTGTTCAGATGAGGCTATGCGTTCTCTCATTAGCAATAGTTGGCCCGGAAACATACGGCAGCTGGAAAATTTAATCGAGTGTCTGGTCGTACAGACGGGCAACTCAATCATCACAGTCGATGATGTAGGAGCTGTATTATCAGAATCACAAGACATTCAGCAAAATAACAAACTAAAAGATGATGGTCGGAATGAACACCAACCTGAGTTAACTGTGGATATTAACAAAATAAGAATGCTTGAGGACTATGAAGAAGATCTAATCAAAAGAACTTTAGAAGAAACTCAATATAACTATTCCAAGACTGCTCATATTCTGGGGATAAACAGAACAACCTTGTGGCGAAAATTAAAGAAGCAAAAATGAGGATATCATAAGATCTATTAAAAAAACACGCTACAGGATGCATATTGCAACATTATGATGCGTCATAAAGCATAAAGATGCAAAACGCATCATCGAGCTGTGGGGAATTTTAATGGGTATATGTAAGATCTAAAATTCATATTATCCGATACAACCAAGCGATTAAGCTTGTTAAACAGTTAATAGACCTTGCTATTAGAAAAAACTTAATACGGGAATCCGCTGTACATGCAGTATTTAAATACTATAAATTTTTATAATACAATTAGACAACGACCTGGCAACCTAGAAATGCTAGGTTGTTTTTTATTTCATCCCTTCTCAATGAATATTGGCACTATTCTTGCAATTACTATTAATAGCTTCAATACTCACAAATAATTTTTAGGGGGACTTAAAATTGGATCAAATGACACCACGAGAAAGAGTTCTGACCGCTTTAAAACTTGGTCAAACTGACAGAGTGCCTTGGGTGGAAAGCTACATTCACCCGAGCCTAGTTAACAAAATCCTTGGCAGAGAGATCACTCCCATTAAAGGTGCTCGCCTTTCACCTGAAATCCATGAAAAACTATGTGTGGACAATATCACCTTTGATCTGAGGCCACCTATTTACGCACAGATCGAAAAACATGGTGACTTGGAAATGGTTCGGGAGCCGTGGCTGAAGGGATGGGAGGATCTAGAAAAACTTAAAAAATGGCTCCCTGATCCCGATGATAACACTTTATATGAAGGCGCTAAGGAGTTTTTGAAACATAAAGGCGACTATGCGGCTCTGGCAAGCATCCGCCTGGGGATAAGCCCTGTGTATAACAGTATGGGTTACGAGGATTTCGTGTATGCTCTTGCCGATGAACCCGAATTTGTCGAGGCTGCGATTAATGTCTATGGTGGATGGTGTTCCAAAATAATAGACAGGGTCAATGACATGGATTTTGATTTTGTGTTCATTTCTGAAGATATTGCATTTCAGAATGGGCCGATGGTGACTCCCAGGGTATACGAAGAGTATATTTTCCCGCATGCCAAGAAGATTGTGGATAAAATTGCTCTACCAAAGATTTACCATTCTGATGGGGATTTTATGGCATTAATGGATTATATACTTCAGTACAACCCTGCAGGCATTGCCAACTTAGAACCGCCGGTTATGGACATCTTTAAGCTCAAAGAAAGTCACGGAGACAAGGTCTGCCTAATGGGAAATATCGATCTTCACTACACCTTAACGCGGGGGACCCCTGAAGAGACCGCCGCAGAGGTTAAAGAAAAACTGGAACGAGTTGGCAAGGGCGGAGGGTACATTATTGCTAGCGCCAATGGATTGGCCTCTTACTGCAAACCAGAAAACGTCATGGCTATGAACGATACGATATTAAAATATGGGTGGAACAAATAAAAATACAAGCGACACTTAGCAAGTATTAAAGATTCACAAGGAGGAACGATTTGTGTCTGTATTAGAACAAATTAAGGAATTTGTTATTGCCGGAAGTGCTAAAAAGGTGAAAGAGTATACCGAGCAAGCTGTAGCTGAAGGTTTGGATGCATCAACAATTCTTAACGATGGGTTAATTACTGGAATGAACGTCGTTGGAATTCGCTTTAAGGCAAATGAAGTCTATGTTCCAGAGGTCTTGATGTCAGCCAGGGCTATGCATACGGGTTTAGCTGTTGTTAAACCTTTGATTGTAAATGCAGGTATTAAGGAAAAGGGCGTTGTCGCAATTGGCACAGTTCAAGGCGATCTCCATGATATCGGTAAGAACTTAGTAATTATGATGTTAGAAGGTGCCGGCTACAAAGTAATTGACATTGGCGTAGATGTATCTACAGAAAAGTTCATTCAAGTCATCGAAGAGCAGCAACCGCAAATCGTTGGGGTGTCAGCATTGCTTACGACTACCATGACTCAAATGCAGCATACTGTCGAAAAACTTCAAGCTTACAGGGACAAAATAAAAATTATTATCGGTGGAGCTCCTGTCACTCAGGCGTTTGCAGATGAAATTGGAGCAGATGGATACGCTGCCGATGCAGCCAGTACGGTCGACTTAGTCCAGAAACTTACGTCTATCTAATTATGGTAATAACACTTAAACAATCTTCAAAGATATGTCAAGAGTTGTCGTATGAGAAATTGAACTTGAATGCTATACGGTCTAAATTTTGCGCTAGCCATTTATTGATAAGGGGGGTGCATCCTTGTTGCGGTTTTTTAGGGTATTAGACAGATGTTTAGATTTTTTTGCCGAATGTGTGACCATACTCATGTGCGGCACAATATTATTTGGTGTTGCATCGCGGTATATTTTTAGGTTTTCTACCTACGGTCTTGATGAAATAGTACGGTTTTCTTTGATTTGGATGACATTTTTGGGTGCTGTTCTTGCGACGCGTGACCGAAAAGAGATAGCTATTGATGTTTTGAGTAGCCACCTTCCATTAATAGGGAAACGAATAGTAAAGGGAATCAGCGATCTTTTAACCTTGTTTCTTTTAGTTTTTTTAGCAGGTTATGGCTGGAAGATGACCGTTTTTCAGCATACAATTTTAACTTCAGACTTACAGCTGCCGGGCAGTGTGATGTATATTGTTGTCCCTGGAAGTGCCATATTAATGGGTTTATACTTGTTTGTGCGAAGAATTAGGGAAAGAGCACCCAAAGAAGTTTAGGAGGGGACATAGGTGGCGATAGTTATTATTATTCTCCTGCTCGGGCTGATCGTAATAGAAGTTCCCATAGGTATTTCGATGGGACTGTCTGCTGTTTTATATTTTCTACTTTCTGGATTACCCATGGAAGTTATAATCCAAAAAGCGGTGGGTGGAGTCAATAGCTTTGAATTGACTGCAATACCCATGTTTATGCTTGCTGGAGAGCTAATGAGTTCAGGAGGTGTGAGCCGGCGTTTAGTTAAGTTTACCACCAGCCTAGTAGGCCATTTCAAGGGTGGCTTTGGAAATGCCACTGTACTCACATGTATGATTTTTGGAGGAGCTACAGGCTCAACTATGGCTGAAATCGCTGCAGTTGGTCCATTAACCATTCCAGGTATGGTTAAACAAGGCTACAAGAGGGAATTTGCAGCGGCAATTGTAGGGGTTGCTTCAGAACTTGGGCCGATTATCCCGCCCAGTATTCAGTTTATTATTGTAGCGTCCTTGGCTCAACTGTCGGTGGGAAAGCTGCTATTATCAGGACTCATTCCAGGCATTCTGATCGGACTTCTGTTGATGGTAGTTGTTTATATCATATCGAGAATCAAAGGTTATCCTACAGAAAGGATGCCGAGAGCATCTCTCAAAACGGTTATAAAGGATACAAAAGAGAGTTTTTTCGCCATATTAATGCCGGTCGTTTTAATCGGCGGCATGGTGTCTGGTATTTTTACTCCTACTGAATCTGCAGGAATAGGAGTTTTATATGCATTGATAGTCAGTACTCTAATATATAAAGAGTTATCACTAAAAGACATCTATCAAGCCTGTGTCAAGACAGTAGTATCGGCAGGTACGATCATGTTCATTATTGCGATGGCTAATCTCTATGCTTACATGTTGACAAGAGAGCAGATTGGTCAGTCGGTAGCTCAGGCAATTGGCAGTATAGGAGCTTCGCCGAGTATAACTCTTCTTTTGGTAGTTGTATGTATGATTCCAGTTGGAATGGTATTATCTTCGACGCCTGCCTTAATGCTTTTAGTGCCTATTTTGGTTCCCTTTTCCAAGACCCTGAATATGGATCCGATAATGTTCTTTGCTGTCGTGACTATGTCTTCTCTTATCGGTTCATTGACTCCGCCAGTTGCATTATCACTATATTTGACCAGCCAAATTGCAGAAACAAAACCCGAAAAGACTTTCATCCAGATGATTCCACTTATTTCGGTGATATATGTTGTCCTTGTCGCGTGTAGTTTTATACCTAGCATGACTACTTGGATACCTAATATGGTTTATAAATAAACCATAAAAATTAAACCCCAAAAAATTTATGAAAGGAATGATTATTGAGAAAATTAAAAAAGACGGGCTGTCAATTGTACTTTAAGAAAATCAAAAATAAAGGGAGGAAACCAAATGAAAAAATTATTTGTTATTTTGCTCAGCTTTTCTTTACTTGTATTAACAGGTTGTAGCAGCTCCGCTGATAATAAAAGCAACACCAGTGGAACTTCAAGTGCTTCGGACGGGAAGGTATATACTTTAAAACTAGGTAATAATAATAGCTCCCAAAGTATAACTAATGCTGCCTTCTTAAATTATGCTAAAGCGGTGGAGAAACAAACCAATGGGAGGCTGAAAATTGACGTATATCCTGGTAATCAATTGGGAACTAACGAAGAAATGGTCCAAGAGGTATCTTTAGGGTCATTGGACATGGTTTCAGTGGGAGTATCCTTGATTGGCAGTGTAGGCATTGATGAAGCAAACGTCATGAAAGTACCGTTTTTATTCGATAATGTCGGTCAAGTTAAAAAATTTATTAATGAACAAGACGGGAAAATTATTTACGATAAAGCAGCATCCAAAAACATTAAATTATTGACAACTTCTATAGAGAGGATGCCTCGTGAGATGATGTCAAAAACACCTATTTTAACACCGGAGGATTTAAAGGGTAAATTGGTTAGAGGCGGTGATGCGGCAACGAATCAGGCACTAAAAGTACTCAAGGCGGTACCAACATCAGTCGCTTTAAAAGAAGCATATACAGCTTTTCAACAAGGTGTCGTAGATGTGGTTGAGCTACCCATGGATTACCTTTATGATTTATCTCTTTATGAAGTCGGCAAAAACGTTGCCTTGACAAACCATATTTATGATGTTCAACTTTTAGCTATGTCGTCAAAGAGTTTAGCCAATTTGCCACAGGATTTGCAAAAAGCTCTTACAGATAACATTGCTAGTTTAGTTGAGGAAAATAACTCAAAAATGAAGTCTTCATATGATGATTATGTCAATAAACTTAAAGATAAAGGTGTTAAGTTCAACGAGATAGACCGAAGTAAATTTAAGGCAATAGTTATGCAAGCTTATCCGGAATTAGAAAAACAATGGCCTTCGATCAAGCCAATATTGGAAAAACTATTAAAAAAATAAGGACATTGGATAGAAATATGGGGCACTTTAACTTAAATTGCTAGAAACATGAACTAACCACAATACGTAACCTGACTGGTTAGCCCGTTCGGAGGGTGTCAGGGCAGTCACTATCTCAGGTGGTGAAGCCTTGACACCCTGTTCCAATTCAGAGTTTAATTTAGAACCATTTTGTCGCGTTGTGTTCCTAAAATATCCACTTTTATAAGGAGTGTTTGTATGTTGCTCATTGGTGAATTAATTAATACGAGCCGCAAGGCGATTCTGGCGGCTATGGAAGCTCAGGACAGCACATATATTGCTGACATTGTCAAAAAGCAGGACGAAGCAGATGCCGATTATATTGATGTCAATTGTGGCAGCATCATCGGCAAAGAAGTAGAGAGTATGGAATGGCTCATTAATGTTGTTCAAAGTGTAACAAGAAAGCCACTTTGTATTGACAGCCCAAATCCCAATGCTATAAAAGCTGGTTTGGCTTTAGTGAAAAACGGACAACCCATGATTAATTCGATTTCGGCAGAAAGTGAACGATTTGCAGCAGTTCTACCTAGTGTACTTTCACCACCAAGTTAATCGCCATGCGTGACGCACTAAAAAAAGGAGCAGGTTTAACCTGCTCCTCAGATCTAATGATGTTATAGTGGCAATTCATGAATTGCCCTTACGGGCCTTAGTTCCACTTTTGATCAGCTAGACGTTTGTAAGAATCATAGCGGACCTTGGCATATTTTTCAGCACCTTCATAGAGTTCTTCTGCACTTTCAGGGAAAATATTCAGCAAGGAAGAGTAACGAACTTCGCCCATGATGAATTCACGGAATGACATAGTTGGCTCTTTAGAATCTAGGCTAAATGGATTCTTGCCTTCCTCGATCAGATCTGGGTTAAAGTGATAGAGATGCCAGTAACCGGAATCAACTGCTTTCTTCGACTCTTGTAAACTCATGGTCATACCTGCCTCCAGGCCATGGCTGATACAGGGCGAGTAAGCAATAATCAACGAAGGTCCTTTATAAGCTTCGGCTTCCTTAATCACCTTAATCGTTTGAGCCATGTTAGCACCCAAAGCAATTTGCGCGACATAAACATATCCATAACTCATAGCCATCATGCCTAGGTCTTTCTTCCGAATCTTCTTACCCGCTGCAGCGAATTTGGCTACAGCTGCTCTAGGAGTCGACTTGGAAGACTGTCCTCCAGTATTGGAGTAAACCTCGGTATCCATGACAAAAATATTCACATCGTCACCGGAAGCTAAGACGTGGTCTAATCCGCCAAATCCGATATCATAAGCCCAACCGTCTCCACCGAGGATCCACTGAGACTTTTTAATCAGATTATCTTTTAAAGCAATAATTTCTGCGAGGACTTTGTTATCCCCGACGTATCCTTTAAGTCCAGCAAGGACCTTAGCTGTCGCTGCTTTAGAAGCGTCAGCATCATCCCAACCCGTAAGCCACTCTTGGAAAGCTTCCTTCAGCTCAGCACTAATCTCCATCTCCAACGCTTGATTCAGCAAATCAACGAGTTTTTCACGGAGTTGATGAACTCCCAAGTACATTCCATAGCCGAACTCTGCGGTGTCTTCAAATAAGGAATTAGCCCAACTCGGTCCTTTACCTTCTTGGTTAGTGGTATAGGGAACTGCTGGAGCACTGCCTCCCCAGATAGAGCTACAGCCAGTCGCATTGGCAATCATCATACGGTCGCCATAAAGTTGAGTGATCAGTTTGATATAAGGTGTTTCACCGCACCCTGGGCAGGCACCGTTGAACTCTAGTAACGGTTGAGAAAACTGGCTACCTTTAACTGTATTCACGTCAAAAAGTTTGCTCTTGTTTGTGAGGGTCATCGCAAACTCCCAGTTCACGGCTTGTTGTTCCATTTGTTCCGCTGCTGGTTTCATGATCAGAGCTTTACCTTTAGCTGGACAAACTTCAGCACAGTTCCCACATCCAGTGCAATCTAACGTACTCACCTGAACACGGAATTGCAGACCTTCAGCCCCTTTACCGGCCGCTCTCTTGGTTGCGAAAGTTTCCAGAATGTTTTTCTCCTTTTTGTTTAGCTTCTCATCTACCAGCTTTTCCCGAAGTTTCTTGATCTTGAAGTGAGCATTAGCATAATAATTTTCTAATTTCTCGGCCTCGTTCATTAAGAACGGGCGAATCGCCGCGTGTGCGGCCGCTTCGTTGCCATCCATAGTTTTCACTTTAGCCATTATTCGCATCCTCCCAGTATGTGATGTAAGAAATCTAACTTCAAGGCTTTTTGGAGGGTGTACCCTCCTTGCTATCCCCTAAGTCCAAAAAATAATAATACTACTATGTGAAAGTTTTTAATAGTCTGAAAGATAACTACAAAAAAATATAATTCTACCTATAATTAAAATGTCGCCGTTTGTTAAGGAACTATTTCACATATGGTCCAAATGGTTTCCCTTTAGACTGAAGTATACCCCTTAATTGTTTCATTCGTCTATAATTTATAGTCATGTATCTTGAATACAATTCCTCAAGACCTAAACAGTACCCAATTAACACCTATTAGATCCCCACTAATTTGGAGCACAGTTAAGGCTAAAACGCCGGGAAACCCAAAAGACCAACCATTATGCAAATGAAACCATTAAAGAATTTACTTAAGGACTATTGACGAGTATGAATTCGCATTGTATACTTACTGAATTAATAGTGAGTAGTTATGAGAAGCATAATGAACACAATACTCCTATGAGAGTTGAAATACAATGTCATAATTGCGGAATTACACTTTTAGCGAACTCTTCATTCTGTAGTGAGTTCGAAATAGGCTAAATAGTTTAATAATCGTCATGTACTTATAGCTTTACTTTATTTGAAAAGTAATTTATTAAGGAGGATAGAAATGGATACTCCAAAATATACAAAAGGTCAAATCGAGGCACAAATAAGTGAAGCTGTAAGTAAGTTTGAGAAGGAGTATATGGGGCGTGGTCCTAAGGACATCAAAACAAAGATAATCCAAAACCACATATTGATAATTATTGATGGGTTTTTGAGTCAGTCTGAACAAAGGCTTGCTGAAAACAACCAAGGTATAAAACTAATTAAAGATATGAGGACGGCTTTGTTTGAAAATGCTAGAAATCACTTGGAAGAACTAATAAATGATATAGTTAATATTAAAGTTGTCAGTATGCACTCTGACGTAAGCACAAAGACTGGGGAAAAAGTAATTGTTCTAACAGTTGGTTGTGATATTGAGGAAAGAATATAATCCAAAATAATATTTTGGTTGACCAAGCGAAGGGTATGAAATACTTGTTGCAGTGTAGGCCAATATTTATAAACTTGATTAATCAAGTTTATAAATATTGGCCTTTTTTTATTAAGTTTAATGTGAAAGGAAGTGGCAATATGAATAGAAACAAAGAACCAAAGGTGGCAGTAATAATGGGAAGTGACTCTGATTTCCCAGTTTTAAAAGGGTGTGTCAAGCTCCTAGGAGAATTTGGAATAAAGACAGAGGTTTCAGTAATATCTGCTCATAGAACACCAGAAAGTGCTAGTGAGTTTGCTAAAGCTGCTGAGAAAAATGGCTTTAGTGTCATAATTGCAGCAGCAGGCAAAGCTGCACATTTGGCGGGAGTTATTGCGGCATATTCAACCCTACCTGTTATAGGAATACCTATAAAGTCTTCTACACTTGATGGCTTGGATTCACTACTATCTATTGTACAGATGCCATCAGGTATACCTGTTGCTACCGTTGCAATAGATGGGGCAGAAAATGCGGCTATTCTAGCAGCGCAAATAATTGCTTTATGGCACGATGAAATTAGGGATAAAATCAAAGATTACAAATCCCAGTTGGCAAAAAAGGTTGAAGAAAAAGACAGGGCATTGAAAGAAAAAATAGCAGAAGAGGTGTTAAGAAAATGATGAATAATGATATGAATTTAGGCATTCCGCTTTTAATTAAAGGTAAGGTTAGAGATGTATATGATCTGGATGACAAGCTTCTGATCGTCGTATCTGATAGAATATCAGCATTTGATGTGGTATTTCCTAATCAAATTCCGAATAAGGGAAGGGTGCTAAATAAAATTTCAGAGTTTTGGTTCAACTATACCAAGGATATTGTGGATAACCACATGATAAGTACGGAT
Organism: Desulfosporosinus sp. BICA1-9; assembly: GCF_000802135.1. NCBI lineage: Bacteria > Bacillati > Bacillota > Clostridia > Eubacteriales > Desulfitobacteriaceae > Desulfosporosinus > Desulfosporosinus sp. BICA1-9. The sequence goes on along the minus strand of NZ_JUEE01000058.1, from coordinate 2,021 downwards.
ATTGATGAATATCCAAAATCACTTTTAGAATACAAGGAATATTTGAAGGACAGATCAATGCTGGTAAAGAAGGTAGAAATGATCAAAGCGGAATGCATAGTAAGAGGTTATCTTACAGGTTCAGCTTTGAAAGAGTATGAGAAGAACAAGAGTATTTGTGGAATTAAACTTCCAGAAAGTCTTAAGGAGAGTTCCAAGTTAATTGAACCAATCTTTACGCCGACAACAAAAGCCCATCAGGGTCATGACGAGAATATTACTACAAATGAATTGGAAAATCTGATCGGCAAGGAATTAACGCAGAAAATTATGGAGGTTAGTATAACACTCTATGTCAGAGCGAGCAAGCATGCAGAAAGCAAAGGTCTAATACTTGCAGACTCGAAATTTGAATTTGGTATTCTAGATGGGACTCTTATACTTGCAGATGAGCTTTTCACGCCTGATTCATCGAGATTTTGGGCTTTAGATGAATATGAGATTGGAAAGTCTCAGAAGAGCTTTGATAAGCAGTCTGTACGTGACTATCTGGAAAGAATAGGTTGGAATAAAACACCTCCTGCACCAAATCTCCCTAATGATGTTATAAAGCAAACTGAACAAAAGTATTTGGAAGCATATGAGAAAATTACAGGGCTTAAACTAGTGTGATTTTTATGAAGGGGTATTTTAATAGACAAATGCGTTTAAGACAGAATATCTTGATCTAGTCCCTATGAGGATGTGCAATAAATATTTAATAGGAGTGATAACATGCAAATTATAAAGATAACGAATGATAAACAAATTCCTTCTATTTATACGAAGACACCTATTAGTGAGCTTATATCATACCAAAATTTAAATGCAGAACTTAAAGGATATAATTCTGCTGAACTTTTTATTGGGATGTGCATGGATAATAGAAAGCAATTGCGTATACCTGAAAATTTTGCTTATATAATAAGAACTGGCGGAGCGAACTTGAGATATAGTGAATTTAAGGTATCTTACGCCATTGCAATTGGTGGAGTGAAATATATTGCATTAATTGCTCATGATAATTGTGGTATGGTGAACCTGATTTCAAAAAAGGCGAATTTTATTGATGGATTGTGTAGAAATGCGAATTGGGATAGAAAAAGGGCAGAAGAACATTTCATGAACTATGCTCCCATGTTTGAAATTGATAATGAAGTGGAATTTGTTGTGAATGAGTCTAAAAGACTTTCTGAGAAATATCTGGGAGTGCAAGTTGTTCCACTTCTATATACAATTGAAGATAATATGTTGAGTATAATTTTGGAGTAGAATGACGAGAATCACAGGGCCGCCATTTGAATGCAAGTGAGGATGAAAAGCTCTTAGAACATGGACCATGATTCATTCGCGATAGTTTCTAAGACGATCCAAAGTCGCGATGAAGCGGATGAGGATAGTTATAGTGGCTCGGATGTAAAGACAAAAAAATCAAAAAGATAATGTACCAGATATTGCATATTAGTAGTCTACTTTTCTATTGTAGAACGATGCGATAAGGAAACTCTAATGCAGCGTCATTACAGTAAGGATTGTATCAGAAAGAAAAAGGAATACATGGTTAAACAGAGTAATTATGTGCTTGTGGTATGGAACGGCAAATTCGGCGGCTCGGGGAAACTCCTTTCTATTGCTCGCACCCTAGGAAAGATTGTGATTCTGATTGACGCCAATACCTATGAAGTGCGACTGATTTGAAAAAACTAGCGGCACAGCCCAATGAACCCTATTAGCCCATAACTGGGGTGTTATGAATGACGAACCGACAGTCATCAGGGATGTTATACATTCCGGGAAAATTTCCAGGGAGAAGGGATACTGATTCTGGACTCTTTGGAGGGGGCCTCTCTGGCGGATGTTTCTCTGCAGGAGGATGCTGTCCCAGACTGAATAAAGCTGCCGCAACATCATAAACATCCTGTTCGGAGGCGTCAGCCTTCAGGTCATTTAGGCTTTTCTGCTTGAGGATAGAGAAACTCTCAAACAGGATGCTCAAGAGGGGA
>NZ_JUEE01000057.1:0-31953 GCF_000802135.1 Desulfosporosinus sp. BICA1-9 | reverse complement strand
AGTAAAACGAAACGAGGTAATAAAGCTTTAAAAGGTGTTTTATGCGAATGTGCATGGGCTGCATCTGTTACAAGAAATACACGATTATCAGCAACCTATTGGCGTTTGGTAAAACGTTTAGGCAAAAACAAAGCCATAGTAGCCATAGCTCACTTAATTCTTAGAATAGCTTATCAAATTTTACAAACTAAAACCCCATATCAAGAACTTGGTTCACAGTTTATCGAAAATCAGGAGAAGAAGAAAGAACAACGGTTGATTAAAGTCCTAGAATCAAAAGGATACCAAATAGTTAAAGCATCATAAACTCCGTTCGTAGCTATAACAGTGTTCTCGGGCATGTTATTGTCTTTTTAGGGGTAGGTGATTTGGAAACAAAGATTTAGAGGGTTTTGAGGGTTTTAATGTTCACTGAAATAACAGTTTGAAATGACAGCGCGTAGATTCATTTTCGTAAGAAAACTTGGCTGGCGACAAGCTTTGGCGCAGGCGACCGCCTTAGTTGCACTTATGCTTCCAGAAAGTATATAACGCAAGTTATACTTTCTGACTAGTATAAAAAGGTCTGTTCGATCATATTAGGGACGAGTCAGAACCTCTCCTAGTCACATGTATGGACATACAGAGCACGCTGAGTATTGATCTTGTAGAAATAATTTTTATACTATAATAATACAGATAGGGATTCTCGGCAAGTTTAATCAATAATCAATTCTAATGGAGGATAATGGTTTTCCTCACTACATAGGTCTTCAGTACAAAACTTGTTACATAACGATACAAATACTTGCGAAGGGAACAGGGATCATGTAAAATTGTATATGGAAGGTTGGGGAACCTTCCAAGGGGATAGTGGACAAGGTGGATGAAACAGGCAGTGGAACGTACGCTGCCTGTTTCGCTTTGTTTATAAAGCATTTTACAGTTATTAATTTCCTGAAAAAGAATATTATTAACTAGGAACGGGAAGCCTCTAAGAATAATATAAAAATCTTGTATATTGTCTCAATACTTGATAAACTGGAATTAACTAGTTGTTCGACGTCCTACAACTGAATGGGGGTGAGAATAAGGTCAATCTTTTTGAAATGAACATAGTACTAAATATATTTAATTAATGGGGGGAAAATAAAATTATGAGAAAAACAAGGTTTATTGGTAGCTTAGTCATTGTGCTTATTTTGGCCGTTGCACTTGTAGGATGTGGTAACACAACACCGACTCCTAAGGCAACCGAACCTGCTAAAAAAGAATTCAAAGTTGGCTTGGTAACGGACGTGGGTGGACTTAATGACCATAGCTTTAACTTCCTAGCGAATAAAGGGTTAGAAAAGGCTGTAAAAGACCTTGGAGTTACAAAGAGTGTTGTAGAGTCTAAACAAATGACAGATTATGAAACCAACCTCAGCCGTTTTGCCCAAGATAAATACAACCTAGTCATTGCTGTCGGCTTTTTAATGCATGACGCTGTGGAGAAGGTTGCTAAAGATTATCCTGATACTAAATTTATGATTATTGACTCATCCATTACGGATCGTCCAAACGTCGCTTCAGCAATGTTTAAAACCGAACAATGCGGATACTTAGTCGGTGTGATGGCTGGCTTACTCGAACAAGCTCCAGGAATCCCGAATGCTTTGGGTAAAAACACAGTGGGTCTTGTCGGGGGCATGGCGATTCCCCCAGTAAACGATTACATCGCAGGATTTATCCAAGGTGCCAAGAGTGTTAACCCCGATATTAAAATTAACTTAAAATACACGGGTAAGTTTGACGATCCGGCTCTCGGTAAACAAACGGCACTTTCGCAAATTGCAACTGGTGCTGATATTGTCTTCCCAATAGCTGGTGGAACTGGAACGGGCGTTATTGACGCGGCCAAAGAAAAGAAAGTCTATGCTATCGGAGTGGATGCAGATCAAAACTACTTAGCTCCAGAAAATGTTATCACCAGTGCCTTAAAGGGCATGGATGTGGCCACCTTTGATATCATTAAAGGCGTTATGGATGACAAGTTCAAAAGCGGAAACGTGTTCTTTGATTTGAGTAATAACGGAGTTAGTTTTGCTACACCGATTAAGGTAGTGCCCAAAGATGTTGTTGACAAGGTTAACGATGCTGCGAAACAGATCAAAGATGGAAAAATCAAAGTTTCTAACGAAATGCCTGCAGGCTTTAAATAAGAGCTTGAAAGTTTGGTAGATGGACGAAATGACAAGCGGATTGCTTCATATCCTTATGAGCAATCCCTTTCTAATGGAGGGGACTATGCATACCAGTTTAGAAGTTAGAGACATTACGAAATCGTTTCCGGGAGTTATCGCCAATGATCACGTGAATTTTGATGTACGCGAAGGGGAAATTCATGCGATTTTAGGGGAGAATGGCGCAGGTAAATCCACGCTCATGAAAGTCATCTATGGACTTTATAAACCGGATTCTGGGAGTATTCGACTTTATGACCAGGAGCTAAACTTCGCAAGTCCCCGCCAGGCCATTGAAGCTGGGATTGGAATGGTGCATCAGCACTTCATGTTAATCCCGGCTTTAACAGTTGCAGAAAATGTTGTTCTAGGTGGGGAACCGGGTAGAATTCATTATCGACGCAAGGAAAATGTAGAGATTGTTCGCCAACTTGCCAAGCAGTGTCATATGGATATTAATCCTGAGGCCAAAGTAGGGGATCTTACCGTCGGACTTCAACAGCGTGTTGAAATCTTAAAAGTCTTTTATCGTAAGGCTAAGTTGCTCATTTTGGATGAGCCGACGGCTATGCTTACTCCTCAAGAGGTGGAAGAATTAATCCAAGTCATGGAACGTCTTCGGTCACAGGGGATTCCGATTATTTTCATCAGCCATAAGCTTGACGAAGTGAAGCGTATTTCAGATCGAGTCACAGTTATGCGAGCGGGAAAGACGGTAAATACCGTCGAAACGAAGTCTACGACTCCTCAGGAGCTTGCCAATTTGATGGTTGGCCGTGAAGTTGTCCTTCAAGTGTCTAAGCCACCCCAATTGCCCGGAGAACCGATTTTGGAGGTCGAAGACATAGTCGTCTCGTCGGGCCGTAACGAGAAGGTCAAAGGGGTAAGCTTCCAAGTTCACCGTGGAGAAATCTTTGGACTTGCAGGGATTGATGGTAACGGACAATTTGAACTTGTGGAAGCGATTACAGGGCTTATGCCTTGTAAAAGTGGGCGTATCCGCTTTTTAGGGGGTGACATTACGTCCTCTTCGGTACGAGGCAGAACCAAAGCAGGGATTGCCTATATTCCTCAAGACCGTCAATTAGATGGCCTCGTTATGGATTTTGAGCTGACGGAAAACTTCATACTCCGTGACTTCTTTAAAGCACCGTTTGCTAGTATAGGCCAAATGAAAAAGAAGCCCATCGAGGATTTCGCTACACGATTATCAGAAGCATTTGACGTTAGGCCACGGCGGATTCACGCCCTAGCACGAAATCTTTCCGGTGGAAACCAACAAAAAGTTATTTTGGCCCGCGAAGTTTCCCGTAATCCTGAATTATTAATTGCGGCGCAACCGACCAGAGGTTTAGATGTCGGTGCGATTCAGTTTATTCATAACAAACTCTTAGAGTTACGTCAAGGTGGGAAGGCTGTACTCTTGGTTTCTTTGGAATTAGATGAGATTATGTCTTTATCAGACCGGATTGGTGTGATTCATGCTGGCCGACTGATGGCGATCCTGCCGAGTGGACAAGTCACACGTGAACAGCTCGGGTTACTCATGACTGGTGTAAACTTAGAGAAGGAGGGGTAAAACATGCAAAAGACGATAGAAGGATTGGTTACCCCTTTTGTAGCGATCGTCATTGCGGTCCTGATCGGTGCAGTTGTTATGCTCATGACCGGTCATAACCCACTGACGGCTTATGGGGCTCTCTTTTCTGGAGCGTTTGGCTCTACTGTAAATTTGTCGAACACGATGGCCAACGCTATTCCCTTAATCCTCTCGGGCTTAGGTGTTGCCATAGCTTTTAAGGCTGGATTGTTTAACATTGGAGCAGAGGGTCAATATTGGATCGGAAGTATGGCAGCTGTATGGATAGGCTATTCCGTGCATGGGCTTCCCCCTATCTTGCATATCTCTTTGTCTATTATTGTTGCCATGCTGGCGGCCGGGCTTTGGGCTGGAATTGTCCCTGGGTTGGCTAAGGCTTTTGTGGGTGCCCACGAAGTGATCACTACCATGATGATGAGTTACATTGCTATCTTTTTGAGCCACTATATGCTTGAAAATGGGCCGATGATGCAGACGGGCTTCACCCCACAATCCCCGGTGATTCTTCCATCCGCGACGTTAGGTAAGATCGTGGAGCGGACGCAACTGTCCTGGGGTCTCGCCATTGCAGTGGTAGCATGTATTATAGTTTATTGGTTGCTCTATAAGACAACCTTGGGCTATCGATTAAGGGCGGTTGGCCTGAATTCACGGGCTGCGAACTATGCCGGAATCAATGTTCCGTTTCATTTGGTCTTAGCCTTATTTATTAGCGGAATGTTAGCTGGTTTAGCGGGTGCTGTCCAAATGCTGGGTGTACAGCATCGACTTTATGATAGCTTCTCATCGGGCTATGGATTTACGGCCATTGTGGTTGCCTTACTCGCTAACAATAATCCGTTTGGCGTGATTCTTGCTTCGATCTTCTTTGCGGCTTTGTCTACGGGTGGTCAATCCATGCAATTGGTCTCTGGAGTTCCGGCTCATCTGACCGCAGTCATTTCTGGGATCATTATCTTCTTAGTCGCAACAAAAGATATTGTGCAGATTCAAAAACGCTGGCGCAAACGCCAAACCCTAGCGTCGGGCAAGGAGGCTTAAAAGATTATGCTTTGGGATGCATTGACGAGACCTGATCTGTGGGCGGCAACGTTGGCTATGGCCACTCCGATTGCTCTCCCTGCGCTGGGAGGAACCTTTTCTGAGCGTAGTGGCGTTGTAAACATAGCCATGGAAGGAATTATGCTTATCGGAGCCTTCTTCGGTGTTTTGTTTTCCTATTATACACATAACGCTTGGCTAGGCTTGCTTGGGGCTATATTAATGGGAGCTCTTATCTCAACGCTTTTTGCTTACGTGACGGTGAACCTCGGAGCGGATCAAGTGATTGTAGGAATGGGTGTGAACATTTTTGCGGCTGGTCTGACAGCATTTATGTTAAATGAGATTTTCGGATATGGCGGCACACCCCGTGAAACACCAGCCCTTCCCAACTTAACTATTCCTGGAATAAGTGATATCCCATTTGTGGGTCCAATCCTAGGTTCCCAAAATGTTGTTGTCTATTTAATGCTGATGCTGGTAATCACATCCCATTATTTTCTTTTTCATACAAATTTAGGATTGCGGATCAGATCGGTCGGAGAAAATCCACAGGCAGCAGATACAGCAGGGCTTAATGTCCTACGCCTTCGTTATTTAGGGGTTATTATCGGTGGCATGCTTTCTAGCTTAGGAGGGGTTTACCTCGCCTTAGGCCTGTTGAATAGTTTTGAGGTCAATATGAGTGGCGGGCGGGGGTATATTGCCCTAGCCGCAATGATCTTTGGTAAGTGGACTCCGTTTGGCTCGCTGGGTGCAGCTTTACTGTTTGGATTTGCTATGGCTTTGAGTATAGTCTTGCAGGGAGGTGGAGTGCCCTCGAATATTATTCAGATGCTTCCATATGCGCTGACGATTTTGGCCTTGACTGGATTAGTAGGAAGAAGCACTCCACCCGCAGCGGATGGTATTCCGTATGATCCAAATAAATAAATGAGATGCAGAGGGGGAACGTTATGGGACAAATTCAACAAAGCGGAAAATCCCTCTCCGATCTTGTCCGTTTGGAACTCTTAGATGAAATCCGCCGAGGAAAATATCTAATCGATAGCCGACTTCCTAATGAAGAAAAACTTGCTAAGGAACTTGGGGTTAGTCGCAACACCCTTCGTGAAGCACTACGTGTTTTGGAATCGAATGGTGTTGTCGAGAAGAAGCAAGGACTAGGTACTTTCGTGCGAGGGGAATCATCTCCAAAGGTCAAGCCAGGTCTAGAGGTTCTTTTTCGGGTAACAGATGCCATAATAGAGCTTGGAATGCTCCCAGGGACAAGCGAGATTGAACTAACAAGTTCTTTAGCAGATGCTAGGGTTGCGGAGAAACTGGGGGTAAGCGAAGGTACCCCTGTAAATCAGTCGCGAAGAGTCCGGACCGCGGACGGTGTACCTGCCGTGTATTGTATTGACATGTTTCCTCCAAGTGTTGGGGAACTAGACGTTGAAAGGCTTAAGTCTTCGATTTTCACGTATTTAGAAGAAGTTAAGGAAATTCGCATAGCCTATGCTTCGACTGACATTCGGCCGATTGTAGCGGGGAAAGAATTAGCGGAGAAATTATCCGTTTCTGATGCAAGTCCCTTGTTTCTATTAGATGAGGTGCACTTTGATAAGTCTAATAATCCTATTTTTTATTCGCGTTTGTTTTTTCGCTCAGATTTTTTTATATTCCATATCGTTAGGTCTAGATAATGAAAACTTACTTCAGATGGAGTTTTAACTCTATCTGAAGTATAGCTGATCTTATCTTGAGTAGAGGACCTGTAACAGGGTTCTTTTTTCTATAGGCGTCTGTTGCCAAGATTAACCTAGCATGTGTTTTTAAGAAGCAAATAAGGACGTTTCAATTAGAACATCGCTCTGACTGATACATGGATGTTCGAGATTAGAGCGCCGCCATGACTCGAACAAGGATGTTCGAGATTAGAACACCGCCATGGATGGCAAGGTGTCGTGATGGCAAGATGCCGTGATGGCGAGAAGGGACTATGAAGTATCATCTGGATTCAAAGAAATGGTAATTATTAAGCTGTGTGTATATAATAAGGGAGATTAGATTTCTAAGGGGGTAGAACAATGGGACAACAAAAACTGAAATCAAGAGCAGAAATTCCTGAGGCTACAAAGTGGCATTTGGAAGACGTTTTTTCCGATAATGATCAATGGGAGGCAGAATTTGCCCAGATCGAAAAACTCTTAGGAGATGGGAATAAATTTGAAGGACATTTAGCCGATAATGCTGACACTTTAATTGGGTGTTTTGAGTGGATGGATGATCTAAGTATGCGGATGGGAGAGGTTTATGCCTATGCCCGTATGAGGAGAGATGAGGACAATCGAGATGCACACTATCAAGCGTTGACAGACCGTGCTGGAGCCCTAGCTGTAAAGGTCAGTAGTGCAGCATCTTATGTTGTCCCGGAATTATTAGCTATGCCAGAAGGAAGACTGGAAGAATTCCGGACTACTTCCTCCAAAATGGGGATCTATGAGCATGCTCTGGATGATATTTTGCGCAAGAAAAAGCATATTCTCAGTTCGACGGAAGAAAGATTGTTAGCAGAAGTCAGTGAACTGGCGGAGGCACCAGGGGCAATCTTTTCAATGGCCAATAATGCCGACCTTAAGTTCCCTAGTATTATTGATGAATCTGGAAAATCTGTGGAATTAACTAAGGGAAACTTTATACAGTTCATGGAGAGTCATGACCAGCGTGTTCGTAAAGAGGCTTTTGAGACTCTTTATCATACTTATGATAAGCAAAGAAATACCTGGGCGGCAACTTTAAATTCAAGTGTAAAATCCGACATTTTCTTTGCCAAAGCTCGGCATTATCCTTCTGCTTTGGAGGGATCTCTTGATGATGACCGTGTGCCCTTGCAGGTCTATGATTCCCTAATCGAAACAGTTCACGAATTTTTACCCCATTTGCATCGTTATATCCAACTGCGCAAGAGGGCTTTAAAACTTGATGAAATACATATGTACGATATCTATGTCCCTATCGTTCCTGAAACAACAATGACAATTACTTATGAAGAAGCTAAAAATATGGTCATCGAAGGTCTAAGACCCTTAGGACAGGACTATATCAATATTCTGCAGGAAGGGTTCACCAAGAGTTGGATTGATGTTTATGAAAATGAAGGAAAGACGAGTGGGGCTTATTCTTGGGGGACATATCGCTCACATCCGTATGTCTTGCTAAATCATCAGGATACTTTGAACTCAATGTTTACTTTAGCTCATGAGATGGGGCATTCCTTGCACACCTATTTTTCCAATCGCCAACAACCCCACCTCTACGCCGGCTACAAAATATTTGTAGCAGAAGTCGCCTCAACTTTGAATGAATCCTTGATTATGGAGCACCTTCTCCAAACTACAAAGGACGCTAAGGTATTGGCGTATCTAATTAACCATTATCTTGAGCAATTTCGGGGGACAATTTTCAGACAAACTATGTTTGCTGAATTTGAGAGGAAGATTCACTCTGTAGTAGAAGACGGTGGCACCTTGACGGCAGATACCCTCTCCAAAATCTATCTTGAACTAAATGCAGTTTATTACGGATCTGAACTGGTCTTAGATCCGGAAATCGCTCTAGAATGGGCTCGTATCCCACATTTCTATAATGCATTTTATGTGTACAAATATGCGACAGGTTTCTCAGCAGCAACAGCCTTTGCTCGTGCGATTCTTGATGAAGGAGAATCTGCAGTTCAGCGTTACTTAGAGTTCCTAAGTGGTGGAAGCTCGGATTATCCAATTGAATTGTTGAGAAAAGCAGGGGTTGATATGGAAACTCCAGTTCCAGTACGAAATGCACTTCAGGTTTTTGCAGGGCTCGTCGAACGCTTAGAAAAGCTTATAGTGTGAGTTAGGGCTTGACAAGGGCTTGGAAACGAGGATCATCACGAACGGGGAGGAAGTCATGTTCGTCTCGCGCTACTTCCTTGACATCCGAGTCGAGGTTGATCGCTGGTTCTAGGTACTCTAGGACTTTATCAATCTTACCTTGACGGCCGTATACGCTGGCAATGCCATAATAACTCCAGGTATCCCGATCGTCGAGCTCTAAAGCCTTCTGATAAGACGAGATCGACAGGTCCCAACGTCCAGCCAGTTCATAAGCCAATCCTTGGTTGAAATGAGCATACACATATGATGGATTGAGATCAAGGGCTTGCTGAATGAGGGCTAGCCCTTGATCATACTTTCCTTGAAAGGCAAGGGTCGCACCTTTAGCATTTAGAGCTTCATAACATAGGGCGTCTATGGCTAAGGCCTGATTAAATAGCTGTAGGGCTTCGGGAAATTGACGTTGATAATAGAGCTTGAGCCCTTGGTCATACTTTGTGAGTGCCTGAGAATCTGAGCTATGGATAGGTTTAACCTTAGAAGGTTGGGCAAGAGGAGTAGTTGGAACAGGAGTAGAGGGGACTGTGTCTTTTTCCGGCGTAGCTGAGAAAGAGGAAGTCAGGTCTGGATTTTCGGCGACTACCTTAACTTGATCTTTGGGAACAGTCAGTCGGGAGGATTGGTATTTGGGGAAACTATAGAGAGTAAATATCGCCGAGATAATTAAAAAGCAACCTGAAACGATAATAATCTTGATACGATTCCGTTTAATCTCAAGCATCTCCTTTTGTGATCAATTTAGAAATAAGCAAGTAAGCCACAATATAAAATGACATCAATTGTAGCTAATCAAAAGGATTTCTGTGTTCATTATAACATTCAATGCCTGATTTATAAGATTGTTTAACCGAAGAACGCGCAAAAAATAGTTTGAATAATTTGGATACATTATCCAAGAATGTAAAACTTGACAAGATTAGAAATTGGGAAGTAAGATGAACTCAAGATTAAACGTAGGGTGTATATTATGACTCTCCTATGGAGGTGAGATTATGGATAAGATCCCAACTCAAGACCCCTTACACCAGATTATTCTCGTGGCAAAGGGTTTTTACGCCCGAAAAGACCGTGCTCATGATTTAGAGCATGCTTTGAGAGTTAGGGAATGGGGTAACAAATTAGCACAAGAAGAAGGAGCTGACAGTACAATCATTGAACTTGCTGCGCTTCTCCATGATATTGGGCGTTCTGGAGCAGTTGAAAAAACCCATTCAGAAAGTAGTGCTGGGCTGGCAGTTAATATTTTGCAAAAGAACGGCTATCCTCAGGATGTTGTTTGGAGAGTCAAGGAAGCGATTATCTCCCATTCTCGCGAGGCGGGGCACGTGCCAACTTCGCTCGAAGCAAAAATACTGTACGATGCAGACAAATTAGATTTCGTGGGTGCTATTGGATTGGGGCGTTTGTTTACGTTAGGTGGGGTAAACGGTTGGCCATTAGTCGGGGAGAATTCCTGTGAAACATTTTATCAAGAAAGAATTCAGGGCTATAAAGAACATCTATTCACGAAGTCGGGGATTAAATATTTTGAGCCATTATTGCTATACATGGAGGGATTTTGGCAAGAGTTGCATGCCGAAAGACTCATTATATCACTTTCTGGATATGCTAAATCTATGTAAAGGCTTATTCGGAAAGGATGAATCAAAAAATGCGTTGGCTTTGGCGTCTATTAATGCTTTTTGTGTTCCTAGTGCTCGTTCGGACACTTTTCGTTCCCCAACCAAAGGCTTTTATTGCCTTGCCGGAAGGCCAAAACTGGGGACAAAAAATACAGGGAGAAATGAAACAGTGGCAAAAATTATCTCAGGATCTTCCTGCAAGTATTGAAGTAGAGGTGCGTCGTCTATGGAACGATTTTCAACCGAATGGAGAAGGCGAAGAAGTATAATAGGTCAATATAACGATGTATTTCTTGAAATCACCTTGAAAAAAGCTGAAAGTATGGTATATTAGTTTTTAAAGGTGCAAAAAGGAGTGAAGATTGAATGGTAGGAATTACTGAAATAGCAGCCGAAAAAGTTAAAGAAGTACTTAAGAATCAAAATAAAGAAAATGCTTTTTTACGTCTCTATCTTGCAGGCGTTGGCTGAGGTGGGCCGAATTTCGGCATGACTCTGGAAGAGTCAAAGACAGAAGAAGATATCCTTGACGTGCAATATGGTGTATCTATGATAACCGATAAAAAACTCATCACTTACCTTGAGGGAGCAACCGTTGACTTTGTGGAATCGAAACACGGCGGCGGATTCGAAATTCGTACTCAAAAATCCGGTGGCGGCTGTGGAGATACTTGTGGTGGAAGCTGTTCATAAGTACTTTGGAAAGAGAGCTCAAAACGAGCTCTCTTTTTTAATACTGTACTCAAAGTACAAAATTAAGTGAACATCCATGTTCGAGTCCTGGCCAGCGGTCCCTTCTCGCCATCCATGGCTACAGTGACACTCGGCCATCCCTGGCCAGCGCATTAAGGCTGGATTAACGCCTAGGGTTGAGGCCGAGTAAAAAGAACTTGAGTATACTGCGTATTTATGTTAGTCTAATGTCCAAAATAAGAAAAGATCCGTAAAAAAGGGAGGAACAACCATGACTTCTCCACGTGAAGAGTCTAACCGTGCAATCATTACGGTATTGGGTCGTGATCAAATAGGAATTATCGCTTGGGTAACTGGACGCCTTGCGGAATATCGTGTCAATATTTTAGATATTAGCCAAACCATCGTGAATGGATATTTCACGATGATCATGGTTGTAGATCTAGAACCAGCCACCTTGGAACTTGTCGCCCTAGCACGTACACTAGATCAAGAGGGAAACGATAAAGGCTTACAAGTGAAGGTGCAACACGAAGATATTTTTACGTTCATGCATCGAATCTAACTCAAGAGACTCTAAGTTACTTTAGATATGGGATAGTGGAGGGAAATCATGACAATCACGTTTGCACGAGAGGAAATCCAACAAACGATTAAAATGATCCATGAAGAGAATCTGGATATTCGAACTATTACGATGGGAATCAGTCTTCTGGATTGTGGTTCAGAAGAAATTAGCCGGATGGAAACTAAGGTATATGATAAGATTACAAAATATGCTGGAAAATTAGTGGCAGTAGGTGAGCAAATTTCTGCACGGTATGGGATTCCTATTATTAATAAACGTGTATCTGTCACACCGATAGCGATCGCGGCTGCCCACTTAAATACCGAAGAGATGGTAAGGATCGCTAAAGCATTAGATCGAGCCGCACGCGAGTCGGGGATTAATTTTATTGGAGGCTTTTCTGCGCTGGTTCAAAAAGGCTTCACTGCAGGAGATTTGGCACTGATAGATGCCATACCTCAAGCACTTAGTGAAACAGAATTTGTTTGCTCATCAGTCAATATTGGAACCACTAAAGCTGGGATTAACATGGATGCCGTGTTGAAAATGGGTAATGTGATTCTGAAATGTGCTCAACTTACGGCGGACAAAGATGGTCTTGCTGCCGCAAAATTAGTGGTGTTTTGTAATGCTCCTGAGGATAATCCTTTCATGGCAGGGGCTTTCCATGGTGTAGGAGAACCAGAAAGTGTTATTAATGTAGGTGTAAGTGGCCCTGGTGTTGTGGCTAAGGTAGTTAAAGAATTCCCAGAAGCGGATTTCGGTGAATTATCCAATTTAATTAAACAAACAGCCTTTAAAATCACTCGCATGGGAGAGTTGATAGGCCGGGCTGCTTCAAAGATCTTAAATGTTCCCTTTGGAATTGTCGATCTTTCTCTGGCACCGACCCCTGCAATTGGAGACAGCGTTGCAGAAATTCTTGAAAACATGGGTCTTGAACGCTGCGGAACTCATGGAACAACGGCAGCCTTGGCATTGCTTAATGATGCGGTTAAAAAAGGTGGAGCAATGGCTTCGTCACACGTGGGTGGGTTAAGTGGTGCGTTTATCCCTGTCTCAGAGGATGCGGGAATGGTCGAAGCAGTTGAAGTAGGGGCCTTGACTCTTGATAAGTTGGAAGCGATGACCTGTGTCTGTTCAGTCGGTCTAGATATGATAGCCCTACCAGGAGATGTAACTGCAGAGACCATTGCGGCCATCATTGCGGATGAGGCAGCAATTGGGATGATTAATAAAAAAACGACTGCAGTACGTTTGATTCCTGCGATAGGCAAAAAGGCAGGGGATCGAGTAGAATTTGGAGGATTGCTCGGTGGGGCACCTGTAATGGCTATCCATCCCTTTTCATCAAGCATGTTTGTCAACCGTGGAGGTCGTATTCCTGCACCGATCATTAGCCTTACCAATTAAAATAAGTCTCTCAAACAGACAGGGTTTCTCAACCGAGAGCCCCTGTCTGTTTTGGCGAGGTAAATAATGGATTGTATGGCTTGCTGTATTTGGGATACACTGTAGTCGTTAGATCAGCTTTTCGCCATCACGCCGCTCTATACTCGAAGATACTTGTTCGAGTATAGAGATTAGCCAATTTCCTATTGGACAGGTAGATATTTCCTTTAGATTCGTGCAGGAATCTTTAGGTTTGTCTCGAATAGTATATTTTATAGTAAAAGCTGAATCCAGTTGTATGACATTGGAGCGGGGGATTATCATTGGGGTGAATCACGTGGCTCTTTCACGTGTAGGGCTAACACCTACTGCCCGAATCCGTCAACTAACCTCGTAAGCTAAGAAGGGTGGATATAACTTGTTGGTTTCCTCATCTACGTTTAGGTGGTTAGGAAGCGTTACTTTGGCTGGCTTGCTTTTAGCAAGTAGTATTCCTGCATTGGCTACAACAGAAATTAAAACGACAACTATAGATCCCTCGAAGCCCTTGCTTGTAACTTCTGCTTCGACGTCCATAATAAAAGGGACCTATACTCAAGTCGTACGCAAGCAAATGCAATGGATTGCTAGTCCTGTGAAAGTTGCTGCTGAGGAAGTAGTTGCTTCTGAATCAGTTAAATCAGTTCCCGCTCCTAGTGCTTCAGTCACAGTTGCCCAAAAATTAACGGAGCCTAGAAAACCAGAGCAACCAGAGCAAGCAGTGCAAGTGGTTGCTGCTCAAGCTCCGAAATCCTCTAATAACAAGCCCGAACCCGTTCAGATTGCAGCTGCCCCAAAACAACAGGTTTCTCGATCTGTGAGTTCTAATCTTGTTGATAATGCACTAAGCCTACAAGGCGTTCCCTATGTCTTTGGAGGTTCAAGCACTAAAGGGTTTGATTGTTCGGGATATACGCAGTATGTTTTTAAGGGCTCAGGAAGTTCATTGCCAAGAAGTTCCTATGATCAATTTAATGAAGGCTCATCTCTGCAACGCGAGAATCTTCAATCGGGTGATTTAGTGTTTTTCACCACCTACGCTAAGGGTCCTTCCCATGTGGGTATTTACATTGGCGGTGGAAGTTTTGTCCATGCGTCTAATAGTGGTGTGACTACGACAAGCCTTAGTGATAGTTATTATGCAGGTCGTTATCTAGGTGCACGTCGTGTGAACTAGAAGCAACTACTTAATCAAAAAACAACAGGAACTTTACGTTCTTGTTGTTTTTTGTTCGTTGAGCTCTAGTCAAACGAATTCTTGTGATTATAATCGAGGTAACCAAGGAATGGGCTGATATTTCGCACATTCTCCACCTGGTTTAACATTTGGAAAAAGAGGATTTTGAATAAAGGAATCCGTCACAGAACATTGATGAGTTCTCTTGCAGTAACATTTCCGGCATTGTTCAACTCGATAATTTAGAATCATCTTAGGAGTCTTCCTTTCGAAAATAGTCATAGATAAGAGTGGCAGCATTCAGTGGTAATCCTGCAGCTTTAAGCTCATTGATACCTGCTTGTTGAATATCGTCAAGGGATGGAAAGTGCCGTAACAGGCTTTGTTTGCGTTTGGGTCCGATACCCGGAATGTTGTCAAGTGCTGAAAGTGTCATATTTTTAGCGCGTTGTTGGCGATGAAACGTAATGGCAAAACGATGGACTTCGTCTTGGATTCGAGTGAGTAAATGGAAAGCTGAATGATTTTTGGATAAAGGCACTGCATTACCATTGCTATCAAGAAGTCCGTGGGTTTGATGTCGGTCATTTTTAACCATTCCGGCAACGGGGATGGTTAAATTTAAGCCTTGTAGAACCTTTAAGGCTGCCTTAATTTGTCCTTTTCCGCCATCGACTAAGATTAAGTCAGGTAAGGGGCTTTTTTCTGATACTAACCTATTATATCGTCTCATAATAACTTGCCCCATGGCAGCTGTATCATCCGATGTTTCCATGGGCAGGATTTTATATTTTCGGTACCCTCTGCGCTGGGGTTTACCCTCCATAAACTGAACCATACCGGCAACGGTTTGTGTGCCAGAGGTATTCGAAATATCAAAGGCCTCAATTCTGCTCGGAACTGGAATACCTAAAATCTCCCCAAGTGTCGTTAAGGCTAGTTGAGTTTCAGTTTGTTGATTTATTTCCAGACTGATCTGATCATGAAGGGTGGTCTGGGCATTTGTCATCGCCATTTGGATAAGGTCTCGTTTCTTGCCTTTTTGAGGAATCGTAATGGGAAATAAATTGGTTAAAATCGTTGAATCTTGGGATGGAAGTAAGATCTCTTGCGGCCAAATAGCGCGCTCGATGTAGAACTGTGCGACAAAAGAGACGAATGCCTCTGCTGGATCTTCATAATAAGGGAAGGTATAGCTATCTCGAGCTAGTAACTTTCCTTGACGCAAATAAAAAACTTGAATACACATCTGATCCGTAGTAAAGGCGTAGCCTAAAACATCCCGGTCAATAAAATCATTGAGCGTGATGTTTTGCTTTTCCCCGAGTTGTTTCAAGTCTTCGATTAGATCACGGTATTCTTTGGCGCGTTCAAAATGGAGTGCGTTCGAGGAGCTTTGCATTTTTTCATGTAAAAGTTTGAGTATTCCACTTTGGTCTCCCTTGAGAAACGAGGAAACCTCTTTGCGCATTTCCAAATATATAGTAGGAAGAACTTCTTCGACACAAGGGGCTAGACATTGTTCTAAATGATAGTATAAACAAGGTCGAGCAAGGATTTGGCGACATTTTCGAAAAGGGAATAGACGATTGAGTAAGCGTGCCGCCTCTTTGGCAGCGGAAGAATTCGGATAAGGCCCAAAATACTTTCCAGTGCCCTTTTTCATTTGTCGTGTGACAAGGATCCTGGGGTGCTTTTCTTCTGTAATCATTATATAGGGGTAAGTTTTATCATCTCGCAAGAGAATATTGTACTTAGGATTGTGTTTTTTAATCAAATTGCATTCTAAAACAAGTGCTTCCACTTCAGACTCGGTCATGATATATTCGAAATCAACGATTTTGCTAACAAGTCGTTCAGTCTTACCATCATGTGAGCCGGTAAAATAAGATTTTACCCGATTTTTTAGTATTTTAGCCTTACCGACATAAATTATCTGTCCTTGATTATCTTTCATTAGATAGACGCCTGGTTTTTCCGGCAGCAAGGTCAGTTTTTGTCGAAGTAGATCCATATTCCCCACCTCAATTATTATTCTAAAGTGTGGAATCATGAGATGCAAGTTTTAGATACATATCTTCATTAAAACGAACGTATACATGGCATAGGGGCTTTGTGTTAATTGACTGGCAATAGACTTATAAATGGAGGGCGAAGGCATGGCAAATACTTGGGGAAGACCACCACGCAATGAACTTTGGCAAGATTTACAAGCTTTAGCCCTTTGGATTCTGATCATTGGGGTTGTCGGATATGTCTTGTTTCCTAATTTTTTCAAAGACATCTACTCACACCTCTCTGATCCTGTTACACAAACAACATCCTTTAATGATCAATATACACTTAATAATTCAGTCAATACGAATACGGACTTAACAGAAAATCAGGCTTTCTTTGGACAAGATTTTTCAAGTGTTTCCAATGCACTTTACCAGAATGGGAATAACGAAGTAGCTTCAGGATATTGGGTCATCTTTGTCGCTGACGGAGAGTTTAAACAACTCTCTGTCAGCAGCGATTCGTATGCCTTTCTGCTTAGACTCATTGAAAGTGATCAAAAAGCTACAGGCAAGAGTACGATCATTTTATCGGCTAACGGTCAAATTCGCAAATATATTGTCAGCGAGGAAATCTATTCGATTATCACTAATATGGCCCTGATTGTGGGACGGGTTAGTCCTTGACAAATAGACATTCCTTAACGGAAGAGGAGTTTGGCCCCAGCGGCTAAAAAGCCGATTCCCACAAGCTGCCATGGACTCCAAGGCATGCGATTCATGCCTAACCAACCAAAATGATCAATTAGGACAGCCATACTGACTTGACCAATAATAATTGCCGTTGTGGCATTACATACTCCTATTTTCGGGATGCTTACAGCAACAAGTCCAACAATGATAACACTAAGTACACCACCGAGATAAAGGAACCATGGAATAGAAGTCCAGGGGTGCTTAAGGAGTGGAGCGCGCCAGGCCAAAACTGTGATTAATGCGACAAGTGTACCAATGATGTGAACAACGAGCGTTGCGGAGATTAAGGATGTTTTCTGACTTAATGCTGAATTGATGGTACCTTGGATGGCCATAGCGACTCCTGAGATTGTGGCGACTAAAAAAGGAAGAGAGAAAAATTTTGCCATTTTATGCCTCCCGAAAATATTTAATATAATGTGGGAAATGATATCCAGTTCCGCTAAGAAGTATCAGTATTCATTAGCAAGGTTGAGGGGAAAATGTCATTATAACAAAAATATAAAAATGAAAGAGGTGGCGTCATGGACATCGATTACAATTTAGTGCAACGCGCCCAGATGCTACTTACCCTTGATCATCCACTCACACAGGTAAGAGATATTCTCTTAAGGGAAGGATATGAACAGGAACAAGTGGGCGAATTAATGGATGCTACTGAAGAAGTGTTGAACTATCTTGTTCCCCCTCAATATGATGAAAATAAAATTGGGATTGATATCTTACACCCTGGAGAAGAAAAAGCTCAAGGTAGAAAACCGATGGTTGATATATTAATTGACAAACGTTCTGGAAAAGTGGAGTTAATAACTCCCCAACAACCTGAAACTTGGCGTGTGGCCAATGAAGTCAGAAAGGCAATCAAACGCCAACGTCAAGGCATGAAATATTGTCACTAAGACTTAAGGGACTGTAAGCAACAAGATTGCCAGCAGTCCTTTTTCTTTATCATTCTTTATCTTTTCTCGTATTTTAATAATTATGTTATAATAGGAAAGGTAACAATTTCAGGAAAGAAGGGTCCAAATGGAATTAGATCCCATATTAAAAGGATTAGATGATATTCATGAAAAAATTGTTAATAATTTACGTTTAAACCGCAATGACGGTCTCAAGCTTATAAGGTCTACCAATTTACTTGGTCTGGGTTACCTGGCGAATGAACGGCGACGCGCTATGACCGGTGATCAGGTGTTTTATAATAATAATGCTCATATTAACTATAGCAATGTATGCAAAGTACGGTGCGGTCTTTGCGCCTTTGCTAAAGATCCTGATGAAAAAGGATCTTATACGATGTCGATTGAAGAAGTGGTTCATAAAGCAGGCTATTTCGCGGATCAAGGAGTAACCGAGCTACATATTGTCGGTGGAATACATCCGGATCTTCCGTTTTCATATTACCTGGACATGATCCGCAAAATTAAAGATCGTGCTCCTCAAGTAAGTATAAAAGCATTTACTGCGGCAGAGTATGATTATTTTGCGCAGATAGCGAATGTGCCCGTTTTAGAAATTTTAAAAACGTTTAAACAGGCTGGTCTGAGCTTTATGACGGGAGGGGGAGCGGAAAATTTCAGCCCAAGAGTTCGTGACATTATTTGCCCGGGAAAACTGAGCGGAGAACGTTGGTTAGAAATTCATCGTCTCGCACATCAATTAAACATTCCAACTAACGCTAACATACTTTATGGTATCATTGAGACGGATGAGGAATTGATTGATCATCTCTTAGCTTTACGTGCTCTGCAAGATGAAACTCAGGGCTTTTATGCCCTGATTCCGACAGCGTTTCATCCTAAGAATACGAAATTTGAGGATCTGCCTCAAGCAAGTGCTATTCGCACCTTAAAGGTCATTGCTGTCGCCCGCTTAATTTTAGATAATTTTCGCTATATTAAAGCGTATTGGATATCGTCTAGCCCTCAAGTCGCTCAAATGGCCCTCTCGTTTGGAGCCAATGATCTCGATGGGGTAGTTCGAGAAGAGAAAATTTACCATACAGCTGGTGCGTCCAGTCCTCAAATGCAAACCGAACTTCAGCTAATCAGCATGATTCATGAATTAGGTCTAGAGGCTGTTGAACGGGATACCTATTATAACGTTATAAAAACGCTTCAACCGCCATCATCAAGTAGGTAGAAGAGATAGGTTGTTAGCCAAAAGGGGAATAGAAATGGAAATCGCGGTGTTATCAGATACTCACTTACGTACGGGTAGAACTCTTCCCCGCTACGTCTGGGAACACTTGACTCATATTGATATGATAATCCACGCCGGTGATTTGACACATAAAGGTTTAATTGAAGAGTTGGCTTGTCTTGCTCCAGTTCGAGCTGTATGTGGCAATTGTGATGGCTGGGACATTGTTTTACCAGAGCGTGAGATTGTGGAATGCGAGTCCATAAGAATCGGGATTATTCACGGGCATGCGGGTCGAGGAAAAAGTACTCCGGAACGTGCCTTTAATGCCTTTGAAGATTCGCTAGTTGATCTAATTGTCTTTGGACACTCTCATATCCCTTTTATGGAATGGAAAAATGGCATTCTGCTGTTCAACCCAGGTTCACCAACGGATAAACGGCGTGAGCCTCACTATTCCTTTGGACTATTAAATATTCAGCATGGGCAGGTTGAAGCTAAACATCTTTATTTTTAAGTCCGGAGGAAATCATGAAACATCGCAGGAATAAAGTGAAACGAGAACATGGCATTATCCAAAATGCTCTACCATGGCTTGAAAATTTAAGCCGTCTTTCGGAGGTCACTGACATCATTCCCGGGGTAATAGATGTAAACCGTTCTTCAGAGCGAGGAATTGTCTATAAATATAAGACACAAACGGGATGTAAGCTTTTGCTTAAAAGTAATGGTTCCATTCAAGAAGCCTTTGTAGTCACCAAAAACCCTGAAAGTATTCAGGAATGGGTAGAGCAGGAATTCCCCTCGGATTCTCCTGCGACATCCTCTGAAGAAATTAGTTCAAATGTCCTATCTGAGGCTTCTAAAAAGAAGGTGGCTAAGGTCACTTCAAAATCAGATATTCGGTTGAAGGACAACCCATTAGCTCCTCTCAGGAGACGACCTTCGAAAAAGCGTCCACCCAGTAGAGTTTTAAACTCTAGATTAAAAGATGTGGAGGAACTGAATATAGCTGATCGCTTGGACAACTCAACGCTAAAGGCTTTAAAACATCTCAAACAATCTCTCGAAAACTCAAGCAACTAAACCTCAAAACCAAAGGTCAATAAAACTCCGCGAAAATAACAGCTTAAGACAAAATGTCCTAAGCTGTTTTTAAAGTAATGAGATTGCAACGAAAGTTTCGTTCAGTAAGGAGGTGTTTTATGGAAGTAGGTAGCATATTAGCGCCAGGTACGATGAATAAGATCAGCCTTAAACAATGGCAACCTGGTGAACGGCTCCTAGTAGAAGTTGTTCAAAAAAATGGGGAAGGGCAAGGGACCATTCGCGTTAAAGGTCAAGATATCTTCGCTATTTTGCAAACATCGACTGAATTAGGCGATAAGTTCTGGGTCAAGGTAGGGGATATTAAAGATGGCAACCTATTGTTGGTCCGAGAACCTTTGCTCGGAAAACAAGTGGATATTCCCGTCGTTCCGCAACAGTTACAACAGTTTACAGAGAGAGGATTACCGAATAATCTTGATATTTTAACTCTCCTTAAAACATTTATAAGTGCAAATACTGGTCTGCTCGGCACAGTGATGGCAAGTCTTAAAGGGTCAATCAGCGAAGACTTTATGCTTAACTTTATCAAATCCATACCGAAGTGGGAGGAGTTATCCGAAGAGAATGGTGCGGAAGAGCTAGTAGAGGGCCTGCGTAAACTTGGTCTCAACTATGAACAACGTATTCAATTAATGCTAAAATCAGATTCTCAAACGAAGGAAGCTGAGAAAAACAGCCTCAAAGAAACCTTAAAATATGCTCTCCTGCAAGCACTTCAGAGCCCCGAGGAACAAAACCTTGATGGTCCTGATAGGGAGCTAGCTCTAATGTTGCTCCAAAAAATAACCGGTCAACAGCTGTGGCTAAAATCGGGAGCTATGGACAATGCTTATATGTTGCTTCATCTTCCTTTGTATTATAGAGAAGACATTCTTCCAGTACAAATAGCCATTGAAAGCGCGCGAAAAGGATCTAAAATGGATGAGAAACATTGCCGTATTGCTATCCAGATTGAAACTCAAGCGCTCGGGGACATTGGGATTGACGCATATTTTAATCAGGATGTGCTCTCCTTCCATGTCCTCACCCGTGATTTACAGTTTCTTCCTCAGCTACTAGAGGAAGTCATGCCAGAAACAAAGGAAGTGTTTGCCAAACTGGGGTTTACTATTGGGAAGGTTGGTACAGCAGATTTAGATACAAATCTTGAATTCCAGAACTTCCTAAGGGGTTCTCGGCGAAGTGGAGTGGATATTCAGAGATGAGAGAAAAGAAAGAGAAGCGCGAGAAGAAAGAGAAGGCCGCAGCCCTAGTGTACGACCAAACTGGAGCACCTAGGATTGTAGCAAAAGGAGTAGGGGAAGTCGCTCGAAAAATAATCGAAGCTGCTGAGGCAGAGGGTATTCCCATCCAAAAGAATGAAATGCTCGTTGAAGCTCTAATGCAAGTTGAGCTGACCAAAGAAATCCCGCCCCAGCTATATCGTGCAGTAGCAGAGTTATTGGCATTTATCTACCGGCTGGAAAAAGCGAAATCGCGCACACATACATAATTCGTAGAATGCTCCGCAAACTATTCCTAGTCGGAAAATAGGAAGGGCAGGAGGTCTCTATGAAGACATCATTTGAAGTCTTGAACAAAATTCTACAGGGCGAGCATATGGCAATTGAACAATATCAGGCATGTATTGACGCGCTCCAAGATAGTCCACTACGTAATCATCTCACGGCTATTCTCTCAGATCACAAAAAGCATGCAACTCGGCTATCTTATTACATTCAAACTAATGGGGGGCATGTCAAAGAAGGTTCAGGGATGGTAGAGTTCATAACGCAAATAAAAAGCGGCACTGCCGCTTTTTATGTTGTGCTTATGCCTTTTCACGATGTTTTCTGGAGAGGTGTTTTCTGGCTAACATTTCAGCCACTTTTCCGTTGTCTCCGAGAAGGATGCCTTGTAATCTCCACTCTCGAAAGGTCTGCCAAAATTGTTGTTCGGAAATCCTGCGCGTATATCCTTCAGATTCTTCATCATAAGGCCAAAAAACATCAACCCACAAGGTTCCTTTGTTGCTTAATACCAGTAAAAAATGAACTAGCTCTGGGTTTGTCGATTCCGAATCACGCATTAATATGTTCGTACGGCCGTTAGGAAAATCGGTGCGTATGTAATTTATTTTCATCAATAATCCCCCTCAGGTACAATTCCAGAGATTTCTGACGCTTATTTTAGTATAGCATGAAATCATCAATAAAACGATGGGCTTTTTAACCACGCTACTCAACTCATGGAATTCGTATTTTTAAATACTAATCAACCTTTATATAAAGTATGCCGTGCATAGAGTGAAAGTTCATACATCAAGGTATGTAGTAAATGTGTTCAGGATAAACTAGTCATGCTAACAGTGATTCATACGTTCAATGGTCCAGATGCTGACCGAATTTTAGGTGAAATTTGAACTGGAATTCAGTCTGTTGAAGGGATTGATGGTTTCAAATTCGCATCGGTTAATCAACAAGAAAACACGTCAGATATCATGTTATTTTCGAAATGGGAAAATCACTCGGCCTATGAAAATTGGGCCAGTACAGTTGGCGAAAATAAGGCATTTAAGCAAGCCACTCCTCAGATGTATGAAGTTCTCGAAGAAAAGTACTAGATATGTGAAGGCTTAGTAAACTTTAATTAATCCAATTTTTCGACTCCCACTTTTAAGTGGGAGTTCGTGCTTTCATTTCACAATCAAGAAGTATTATCCGTGCGGTAATCTTACGAACGCAACTTACAGGCCGGATGGATTATGGATTAAATCCTGATAAGCTAATTCAAGTTGCCTCATCTTTGAGGAGGGCGATTCAGACGATTCGATCGAAAAGGAAATATCATCAATTTGACGAACTGGCATTAAGCCCATCAGGGCGTTCGTCATAAAAATTTCATTGGCTTGCAAAAGATCTGAGAAGGAATACAAGCCCTCCTCAATACTAATCTGAAGAGAATCTGCTAAATCCAGAATGAGCTGACGACGTGTACCTGGCAAACATCCACTGGCCAGGGAGGGGGTAAACAGTGTCCCATCCTTGATGAAAAAGAGGTTGCTCATTGTGCCTTCAGAAACAAAACCTTTGGTATTCAGCCACAAGCCTTCTTCAGCACCTTGGCTAAAGGCCACTTCTTTTGCTAAAATATTCTCCAAATAATTCGTGGATTTTATACTAGTCAAGGGGGACTGTTCATTACGCGGTGTAGACAAAAGGTGAAGACGTATCCCCATGGCATATTGAGCTGAACTATAAGGAATTATTCGTGGGTGGAACAGGAGCCGGGAAGGCAGATTAGCTTGGGGTGCTCCGCCACTCAGAGTAACGCGCAAGGCGTAAGGAGCTATGCTGGGAGATTGATCGATATAGTCTCGTATTTGAGCCGTCCATATTGCTTTCTGAGGGAGTGTAAGACCGAGCATGACGGCTCCCTTGTTCATCCTTTGCCAGTGAAGGTCCGTGAAAAGTGGCCCATGTTCAGTGACGAGTAGAGTTTCAAAAAGCCCATACCCAAATAAAGCGAGTCGGTCTTGTAATAATAACATTTCACAGGGAATCATCTAAGCGTCCTTTCAAAACCCGGAATAGGGCTTTTGCTTTATGAAGGGTCTCATGATACTCATCTTCGGGAACTGAATCTGCTACAATCCCACCGCCAACATGCACATAGGCTTTACCCTCTTTGATGAGGATCGTGCGGATAACAATATTTAAGTCCCAAGCGCCATCAAAGCCCATATAACCGATGCTTCCGGTATAAGGTCCACGCTTGTAGGGTTCCATCTCTTCGATAATCTCAAGGGCCCTAATCTTGGGGGCACCCGTGATTGAGCCGCCTGGAAAAATGGCACGTATAAGATCGCTGGGTTTTAGCCCTTTGATAAGCTGTCCTGTGATCGTCGAGGCAAGATGCCAAACCGTGGGGTATTTTTCAAGTTGGATTAAATTCGGGACTTTTACAGTTCCAAATTGGCAGATACGCCCGAGGTCGTTGCGTTCTAAATCAATAATCATAGTCAGTTCGGCACGATCTTTAGGACTATTGAATAATTCAACCGCTTGTAGTTCATCCTCAGTGGGCGAATCTCCGCGAGGCCGGGTTCCCTTAATGGGACGGGTTTCGATCTGTCCGTTCGACTGTACGCGAATAAACCGCTCGGGAGAACTACACAGGATTTGAAAATCAGAATAAGGTAAAAAAGCTGCGAAGGGAGCGGGGTTTTGTCGGTGGAGTTGGGAATAAAGCTTCCAGACATCCCCTTCCCAGGGTATAGAAAAACGTTGGGTAAGATTGGCTTGGTAAATGTCCCCAGCATAAATGTAATCTATGACACGTTCTAAATCCTTTAGATACTGTTCATGGGAAACGCTCGGGTCGATTGTTGAATGGGCCGCGCTCGTTTGATCAGCATGGTCTTCTCGTTCGGAAAGTTGCTCTAGAACACTAGGTTGGAGGATTTGTTGAAGTCGTTTGATGCGAGAATCTGCTAACTCGGCCTGGCACGCTCCATCTTCATCAATACCACAAGAGGTAAGCCAATATTTCTGTTCAACATGACTATAAACAACAATTCCATCATACCAGGCGAAACGCCAAAGAGGTATATTCAAGTCATTTTCGGCACGATCAGGAAGGGTTTCAATCTGGTTCTTAAGGTCATAGCTTAAAAAACCCACAGCCCCTCCAGAGAAGGGGAACGGGGAATTAAAAACGCGATATTTAGAATGAAAATCATTTAGAAAATCTAAAGATCGGTTTTTTTCTAAAGGGATTGTTTTACGAAGTGAAAGATTCGGCCAATAAAGCTCAAGCTGGTCAGGGAAAGCAGTCGCTTCCAAGAAAGGGGACGATCCCATATAAGAATAACTGCCGAGTTCATTATAATCTTCGCCACTATCTAAAAAAAATGGTGAAGGTTCTTCTTTAAAGGCTTGGAATAGAAGATAGGGTGGGATGGACGTGGGAAGTGGTTTGACAATCCAAGGAGAGGGAGCCTTGTTAAGCTGCCAAGTTTTCGCATTACTGAGGGCGTTTTGTAGTAACTGATGTCCGTATTGAGTCAGAATGGCTTCAGGGTGAAACTGAATTCCTTCAATTGGCAGGGTTTTATGACGGATGCCCATAATTTCGCCATCATCCGTTTCAGCAGTTATTATCAGGTCGTCAGGGAGTGTATGACGGTCAATAATTAGAGAGTGATAACGCGTTACTTCTAAGGGGTTGACTAGATCTTTAAATACTCCTTGTTGATCATGATGAATCGTCTCTGTTTTTCCGTGAATGGGTCGTATGGCACGGATCACTTTACCACCGAAAAATTGTCCAATCGCTTGATGCCCAAGACAGACTCCCAGAATCGGTAATTTACCTTTGAAATATTCAATGACCGCTAAGGACAGGGGTGCTTCATCCGGTGTACAGGGTCCGGGAGATATTACAATTAGGTCGGGATGCATCGCTTCAATATCAGCTAAGGTACATTCGTCTTGGCGTTTAACGATGATGTCCTCTCCAAGTTCACCGAAGTATTGGTAGAGGTTATAAGTAAAAGAATCATAATTATCCAGTAAAAATATCATTGTATTACCCCTTTATACCTGGCGGTTTCTTTAATTTTTCAAGCTCAATGTTTCATTCTATAGTGTCTCTGTCTTTGAGCATTTATAAGCATCCTGAATAAAGTTTTGCATAGACAATTTAGTCAAAAAGAAAAGTTGCTATAAGCAACTTCAATTTAATTCTTTTTTTCGTGCAACATATCCGTCAATTCTTTAAATGCAGACTGGAGATTAGGATTATCGATCCCTTGTAATATAGTTGTCTGATTAATGGTCACTTGCCCAACCTTTGGACCTTCAACCTCAATCTGAAGGGATTGGACATCAAGGGTAATAACTCGTTGATCGACATTAAGTTTCATGCGCTTTGGTTGGGTAAAGGTGACTTGTATACTCGTTGATTGAGAAGGGGAATCAGCCTCTAATTCTTGGGCACTGGGAGTCCGCAGATCACTCAAGACAAAGGAACATTCTAAAAGAAATTTCTGCATGATTGCCATATTTGTATTCCAAGGTAAATTAATGAGTTCTGATTGCGTCATTCCTGAAGGGGAAATAGTTAAAATAGCATACGAACCGTCTAAAGTCAAAAAGGGTTTGGGTGAGCACCCATTGAGGAATAGACTCGAGAATATCAATACAAGAGAGAATCCAACGGTTAAGATCTTTTTTTCAAACAATAGGGTATCCTTCTTCCTAAAAAATGATAGTTTAACTCGAAGCATACAAAGTGTCTTATTCGCTAAAGAATCCTAAATTCCTGCTTTACATTGATTCCTTTTGTAAAGATGGTGTACAATGGCTGGAAGAGAGGGGTCAGGGTTGTGGACAAAGAAATCGTGGTTTTTGATATAGGGACGACTGGCTTCGAGGGTTTTCAGAGTGAAAGTATCGAATTTTCGGCACTTCGGATCCAAAATGGACTAATTCAAGAATCATGTCATTATCTGATTAAATCAAAACAAGGAATGGCTAGTAAAACTATTATAGCTTCTGGGATAAATGAGGAAGAGCCTAATACAATTTCTTCTCTAATTGAATGCCGAGAACAGCTTGTTCATTTGTTTGCTGATGCTGTTATTGTGGCTCATGATGTGTCTACCCTCTCTATTTTAGAAAAGGAATTAGAGGTACGATTTCAGCAGCCCAGATGGGATACAGTGGAGCTAGCTCGGATTTTTTTCCCGACTATGCATCACTATCAATTATCTTATTTAGCTCAAAAACTTGGAGTGCCGTTGAAGGACGATGCAGAGCTTCACCCCACTGAAAACAACGCTTGGCTCACGTGGAAAGTATTGGAAGAATGTTGGAAGAAAGGGTTGGGATTTGATCTAAGTTTTTATGATCAAACCAAAAGCTTTTTAGGGGGATGGTCAGGGAGAGGGTTTATTGAAGAATTGTACAAAGAGATTACTCGCCGCTTTCCTGATCGCCCTATCCGAACTGATCTTGTGTTAGCCCCGTTTTCTGAAGGGTTGTTTGTAAGTGGGTCTAAACAAACTGCAAATTTTCCGGATTCCATTGACTGGGTCGTCAAAAGTTTTTCGCCCGGAGGAATTCTTGAACAGAATTTGCCTGGTTATGAAAGTCGTACAGGTCAAGTGAAAATGGCAAAACTAATCGCTGAAGGGCTGACTTCCTCACATCATGTTGTCGTGGAGGCTGGAACAGGGACAGGGAAGTCCTTCGCGTATTTAATTCCGTGTCTGTGGTCGGCCAAAAAATTAGGTCAAAAAGTGGTAGTTGCCACCCATACAATTCCCCTTCAGGAACAACTTTTGAAAAAGGATATTCCTGTTTTGGAAGCGGTATTGCCTTTTGTGTTTCAAGCCTCCGTATTGAAAGGTAAAGGGAACTATTGTTGTCTGAAAAAGTGGCAGGGATGCTTAACAAACCCGCGAGAAATTCCAGATGAAGATCAAAAACTTGCGCTGCTAAGTGTCCTTGTTTGGTTAAGAGAAACCCTAGCAGGAGATATCCAAGAACTTTCTAAAGTTCCCGGTCTTATGCAACTATGGCCGAATTTAAATGCGGATGTCGAAACTTGTATTCCAGGAAGGTGTTCAAAATCAGGGATTTGCTTTTGGTTGAGGGCCCGTAAGAAGGCAGATGAAGCAGATGTTTTGATTGTAAACCATTCTTTGTTATTTTCTGATCTTAAAACAGACTACAATGTCTTACCAGAGTATCATCGCTTAGTTATTGATGAAGCACATCAGATTTATCAAACGGCGCTTCAACATCTTGGCTCGGAAATGAGTCTGGAGCAGGTTACTCGAGTGATCGAGACTATTTATCGACAGGCAGGTCCTAGCTTTTACTCGACTATGAAACAACGAATAGGGTCGCTGAACCAAATCGTGCCAGCGGTGCCTTGGGAAATATTCTCAGCCAGGATGGAGGTTATTCCTGAATTATCCCGATCTATCTTGGTACAAACGAACGAATTTTTTGAGTTATTAGCGATGATTTTAGGAACTGAGCGCACGTTTCGCTTAGTTTCAAGTCATACCACCAAAACTTGGTGGCAAGGATTAACCATCCAAATAGAGAATTTAGTCGGGAGAATTAAGGCCTTGGCCACCGCTCTGGATAGTTTAGTAAGCGTCTTGAGTGGAGAAGAAGCAGATGAGCTTGAAGAGTTGAAATACATCCTTTCTGGCCATCAAAGGGAACTAAAAGAACTATTGGTAACTATGACCTTAGTCATAAACGTCAATAACCCTAAACAAGTGACTTGGCTTGAACAAAATTCAAGACTATACCTAAAGACCTCTCCCATCGAAGTAAGTGATATCTTAGAAGAGAAGTTTTTTTCTCGGCTTGATGCAGTCATTCTAACTTCAGCGACGTTGAGTATTTCCGATTCGTTTAAGCATTTTCTCAAAGATATCGGACTCCCCTCGACAACAATCACGGCTCGAGTTGATTCTCCCTTTGACTATGAACGCCAGATGCGATTTTTCGTCGTTAGAAAGGGTATAGAACGAAAAAATACGGAAGACCAGAAAGTGCTGGAACTGGCTAAATTTATCGTTGAAGTCGCTGAACGCATGAATGGTCGGACTTTAGTGCTGTTCACCGCTCATAAATTACTGCGCCAAACCTATAGTGCAATCTATTTAGAATTAAAACATCTGGGTATTGAGACACTGGCCCAAGGAATTCATGGAGAACGGAGCACTCTCTTAGAGGCATTTAAGCGAAATCCTAAAAGCGTGTTGTTAGGAGCCAGTAGTTTCTGGGAGGGTATTGATATTCCAGGTGAAGCATTATCTTGTGTTATTCTGGTAAAACTCCCGTTCTGGCCACCGACCTTGCCCTTAATCGAGGCCCGTTCGGAATTCCTGGAATCTCAAGGCCGTGATCCCTTTCGAGAATTATTGTTGCCAGAAGCTGTCATACGATTTAAGCAAGGATTTGGCCGTCTTATTCGTTCTAAAATTGATCGTGGGGTTGTCATTTTACTCGACGATCGAGTCATTGAAAAGAATTATGGCAGGCACTTTTTAAGTTCATTACCAGTTCGCACCCATATACGAGGTGATAATTCCCTCGTTCTACGTAAAATTGAAGAGTGGAATGAGCGTGGATTGGATGAAGAGCTTTTATAATCGACGCAAAGATGGTAAACTAAAGAAAATCAAGAGGAGGAGGTCAATTTTTCGGTGAAACAATATCCCATTTCTCGTGATGGTTGGTTATATCTCATGATATTGGCTGTTCTATCAGTTTTAGCTTATTGGATTTGGCAGTGGCTTGTCATTATACCTGCTATCTTATTTTTGTTTACTGGATACTTTTTTCGGAATCCTGAAAGAGAGATTCCTATGGACGAGTTAACCTTAGTTTCTCCTGCTGACGGGGTTGTTATGGATGTGGAAAGGGTCTTTGAAGATCAGTTTCTCAACGGAGAAAGCATTCGGGTCCGCATCTTTTTAAGTGTCTTTAACGTTCACGTTAATCGTTGCCCAATGTCTGGAACGGTTAAATTTCTTAGCTATCGACCAGGACAGATGATTCCAGCTTTTAAAAGCCATGCTTCAGAATTGAACGAGAAAAACTTTGTGGGAATCGAGAATAAACACCTGCAAATTCTAGTTACACAAGTAACTGGGTTTATTGCTCGTCGAATTGTCTGTTGGGTCAAAAAAGGAGATGCAGTAAGCAAAGGGGAAAGGTTCGGCCTTATCAAATTTGGTTCATGTACCGAAATTTTTGTACCGACAAATGTGGAAATCATGGTTAGTGCTGGGGAAAAGGTTCGTGGAGGAATAAGTATAATAGGGAGAGTGAGTGTCGAATGAAGGGAAATCCGATTACTGCTCGTATGATCCCGAACATCTTCACCTTAGCTAATTTGCTTTTTGGATTTCTTGCTTTGATCTGGGTTATTGAAGGGGATTACACGTTAGCTTCAGCAATGATCCTGCTTTCTGTTCTAATGGATAGTTTAGATGGAAAGGTAGCACGCCGACTTTCTGTTAGCTCAGATTTTGGTAAAGAACTCGATTCTCTCAGTGATTTAGTTTCTTTTGGAGTAGCGCCGGCCATTCTTACGTACCAGGCAATTTTACTCCCTCAATCTAATATGGTGAGAACTATAGGTCTAGGTATCGCTGCAGTGTTTGCGCTATGTGGAGCGGTTCGCTTGGCGCGTTTTAATATGCTGAATATTACTACCCACTTTGTTGGGGTACCCATAACATTTGCGGGCGGTTTTATGGCTTTGCTCATGTTACTTAGAACCATGATACCTTGGTTTATTTATCCGGTAACTATGGGTGTTTTAGCGTTTTTAATGGTGTCTACGTTTAAGGTAGCGAAGTTGGGGAAATAGCGGGGACTTGTGTGAGGGACTTGTGTGACACAGCGCTCAGTACTTACGACGCAGAGCAAACTAACTGTTTAAGCTCCTACTTTAGGGAGCGGGGTACATCCTTCGGCGCGATAGTATTCTTTATAAGAACCCGCCTACGGCGATACTCTCCACTGGAGACTATCGTGCCAAAAGCGCCATCCTTGGCGCATTGGCGGCAGTGCACATCCATGTGCACTGCCCCGTATCTGGGGTCGGTCGCTTAAACGGAAGTTTGCTTTTCTGCTTACGTAAAGACGTCGCGCTCGTGTCACACTGCGTCCCAGGCTTTGTGGTCGAAGAACGAGTGCAAGTTGGGGACGGTTCTTGACTTGCATTGACATCGAGGGTTTGGGAGACGGCACATACCATGTGCACCGTCTTGTCTCTGGGGTTATGACGCAGAGTAAACTAACCGTTAAACCCGCATAAACAACCAGCAAAAGGAACGCTCTCCTAACGTACAAAATACGTTGGGAGGGCTTTTTTCATTCTTATACTATGGATTGACTACAACTACAGGTATAAAGACCATTAAACTGATCCTTCAGAGTGCTTGCCTAAGGGGAAATCGTCTCTTTTAGAAAGTGATATCTGGAAACATGCATCTAAAATACCAAATATAAAATTGGTTTAATATAGCGTAAAATTGCTTAATCCATTATTATGGTTTAATTTACATTTTACACAAAAATAGTATTCAACCATAATCAATCACATGTTCATTTATATAAATTTCAAAGATTAATCACAAATTTTAAGGAGGATATTTCTTTATGTGGGGACGCTCTAAATGGCTATCGCTTCTTTTTGTTTTAAGCATCATGTTTTTAGCTGTTGCTCCTCAGATGTTACGGTCCGGAAATGCCTATCCGGTGGTGAAGCAGGCCAAAGCCGACTCCCGGACAAAGGGGTTGGCGATTTTACCACCTTTCATGGGTGGCGTACGTTTCAACCGTCTTCATATTCGTCGTGGGAACAGGCGGCCACTCTTTGAGACTTTCGACCATATATTCAGCAAGCCGGCTCGCGTCTTTACTGCATTTTTCCTTCACCGCCGGATCAAGTCTGGCCAGTTGGCCGAGCGCCGTCAGCAGATCGTAGAATGTATCGGCGATAGTTTTGCAGTACGCGGCGCATCTTTCTTCATACTCCGTGGTAAAGGTTTGGGAGGCTGCAGCTTTTGGGCTGCTTCTTGGTTTGTCGATTTTTTTGACGGTTAGATATCCTAGTTTGATATCCTGAGGATTATTTGGCATGGGCGTGACTTGAGCCTGCTCTTTCTCCGGAG
>NZ_JUEE01000056.1:0-22873 GCF_000802135.1 Desulfosporosinus sp. BICA1-9 | reverse complement strand
ATCCATGAGATCTTTTAGGAGTTCTCGATGCATTTGGAAGATGACTCTTAGTCCTTCGTCTATGGTAAATATGACATGACGATGATTGACTTGTACGACCTCTTCCACGATCATTCGGCTCCATTCCTCGGTCTCGCCACTCGAACAAGTTGTGCAAAACCGTCCTTTACAGCGATACGGCACGATCCTTACATCATGGCAACCTTCACATACCAGAAGCTTGAAACCATTTTTTGGATCCCCGCATCTGTGAAATTTCTCCACCTCTTTTATAACGATGGCTCGTAAACGTTCTTTATGCTTTTCTGAGAACGTTTCCCAATGCTTATGTTTATCGAAAAATATTTCTCTTAAAATGTTCTCTTTCATACTTCTATAATACCAAATTCGCAAGTAAAGGGGGGACCCTAAACTTATACTTTCTGATACGTTAAAAAAATTAATCCGAAAATGATTAACCCCTTTTTGTAAGATTGCATACTTTTGTTCCACCTTCTCCCTTAATCTATTAATAGAGTTCTCATTTCTCATTTATTAATTCATAGATGAAGGGCTTGACCAAATTAATCAGCCAAGCCCTAATGTTAATGCAACTTCAAAAAATGCTTCTTAAATAAAACCGTCTTAGGAATTCTTCACCCCTTAATACCAGATCACATGCTGCGAGAAGAGTGCTATTATTTAATGAGACTTGCCTCTGTTTCTGACGTAAAAAGCCCCTCCTGTGACCCAGGAAAACCAAGGATCATGGAAAAAGTATAAGTAACCAATTTTGTTCTTCAATTTTTGTGATGAACTCCCTTTCGTGCCTAGCGTGCTCTTCTAGGGACCAGGTCATCTCAAATAAGGATACCACCCATCATCTGAATAGAACTCATGCTCTCTCCTAAGAATATCGCAGCCATTATCACTGCTGAAATCGGGTCAATATAGCTTAAAACCGCGATGGTCTCCTAACAACAAGGCTAGCGCCAATCAAGAACAAACTTCCGATAACACCTCTTAGGAACGCAATTTGGCTTGATGATAGATTGATTTCCTTCACGAACACCCCAATGCTTCCGAAGATGAGCATTGCAGTTATGATTTTAAGCTGTCCTGTCACTTTTATCTCTCCTGTCTGCCGAACTATCCAATAATAACTCCTTTCTTCACAACCTAATTCCCCATATAAAACAGGACCTCAGGTCAAGTTTAACTCGTAGGTTTGTTCAACTAGTTCCTTGCCCCACATCTTGACGTCATGCTCCGTCACTTTCCTAAATCCTGCTTTGGTGTACATCTTTATCGCTGTTTCTCGATCTTTTGTAGTCTCCAGAAATACCTTCTGATATCCTCTCTCCTTACAGTAGTTAATAGCTTCATTGAGCAGCGTTTTTCCAAGGCCAAGGCGTCTGACTGATGGATGTAGGATGAACCACCTTAACTGAACCAGTTTCGCTGAATGTTCGACGATGGCAATGGCACCCATCATTTTGCTATTGAGTTCTGCAAACCAGAATCTGTCCTTTTCAGGACTATAGTTTTGGAATAAATTATAAAAAGTTTTGCACACATAGCCTTCAAACGCATGGTTATGTCCACATTCTTCGGCATAAATCCTGCCATGCAATCGAATCAAATCACCTACATCTCCTGGTCTCAATTCACAACGGATTTTAACCTCTTCGCCTGAAAAGATAGGTTTTGCGGTGAGGGCATTTTCGATGGTTTTCATGCTTTCCGCAACGTTCATACGATCTCGTTCCGGGACGCTATTGATCAATCGCTGGATTTGACCGTTGGAGAGGGAATCCAGCTTCCTAAGGGTATCTTTCCCTATATCTGTCAGGTTTAGATAGTATAGACGTCCATCCTCTGGGGACTGTACTCTGTATAGAAGAGTTTCCTTCCTAAAGCGTTTGATGATCCTACTTAGATAGCCCGGGTCAATCCTAAGCGTTTCGATTAGATCCATGGCCGTACAATTCTTCCTATGTCCGATCTCGTATAGAACGCGCACTTCCGCCAGTGAAAAGTCACTATCCGGCATATGCCGATCCAGCAGTCCCAAAATATTGGTATAGAACCGATTGAATCTTCGAATGGTATGAATCAAGGGCTTATCAACAGAGTTCATGAATGTACCTCCAAAAATTTAATTTTGAGATAATTATAGGAGAAATAGTTGACAAAGTCAACTATTTCTCCTGAAAAGAACTTTCAACCTAACAATTTGGCACTCAATTTTGTATACCGTAAAAATTGCCGCTTCAGTTATTAGGATGAAACGGCAATTATACTAAGAGTCCTCCTTTGCCGCGTGGCGAACAGGGGGACAGGTTCCTTGTTTCTTTCCCTTGTTTTTTTAAATTGACTTTCTGAATAGTTTTTAACCTAAACTTTACTTGGCGATAATTTCTCGTTAACAACTATAATATATAATGGAGTAAACGTTTAAATAGGCGTTATTAACAAAAGTAATGAGGTGTTATTATGGAACTGTTGGTTGATTTGCATACTCATACCATTGCAAGCGGACATGCGTATAGTACTATTACAGAAAATGCGTTAGCGGCCTCACGCAGAGGACTTAAATTATTGGGAATGGCAGACCACGGCCCAAGTATGCCAGGTGCTCCTCATCTTTTTCATTTTGACAACTTGTCAATTCTACCGGATGAGCTATCTGGAGTTAAAATTTTACCTGGAGTAGAAGCCAATATCACGAACCATGAAGGCGAATTAGATATGCCGTTAAGATATTTAGCCTATTTGAGACTGATTCTCGTCGGCCTACATCCGATCTGTTATCCGGGTGGGACATGTGAACAAAACACTCAAGCTTATATTAAAGCAATGGAAAATCCCTATACAGATATGATGGTTCATCCTGGGCGACCGGATTTTGAGATGGATCTTGAAAAAATCGCACACGCTTCTGCCCTTTTAAATATCCCTGTAGAGGTTAATAATAGTTCACTTTCAACGATTAAAGAAAAAGGTAGAGCACGGGAAAACTGCCGTTCTATTGCTCGTTACATGGCAAAGTATAAAGGTCCTGTAATTTTAGGAAGTGATGCTCACTTTTGGGATCGAGTCGGTGAATTTAGCGAAGCTGTAGAGTTGGTTCGTGAGGTTGGGATTTCTCAACATCAGATTCTTAACACTTCCCCTGAACGAGTCTTGGGTTATTTAGATTTCCGTCGTAAACACCGCATAGAATTTAATCTAGAATCGCTTAAGCATAGACTAAGTATTGCTTAGATGTCAGAATAAGTAATTCCAATCAGTACGCACGTACTAAAAGCTGCCGTAAATAATAAACGGCAGCTTTTAGTGTATTGGATACCATATCTACTTAGAAATGAAATTAGCCCTCATTTTTTCTGGCCCTGACTAGTCGGAGAGACCACACCATAGTTTAGGTGTATAGGTACTCCCGGCGGAACTATGAGAAAATCTTCATCCCATTCTTCCAAGAATGCCTTAGTAATCAATTTCAAAGTACCGGGAACAATTCCCTGCTTAAGATTTAACTTTGTTGCGAACTCAGCTGTCCTGTTCATTACGAACTCTAAATTATAAGTTCCCGTGTCAATGAAATTGAGGTTGGAATAATGCGCAAACATAGCTCGGAAAATCCGCAAGGCTCTGTCCTCACCGTATTTCTCTAAGCACTTTTCATACTCCCAGTAGATATTTTTCTCATACCGCAACCAACCATCTGTCAAATAAAAGGCTGGGGTCTCCGCACTTAGGGCTAGACGATTCTTATTTCCACCGAGCAACAAGGATATACAATCTTCAACCTTTGGCACTACTAATCGGGCCTGTGCAGAAACAAGACCCTCGATGCTATTGCCACAATATCCAAACAACAGAAGAATATTCTCCGCGCCACTAATCTTGTCGATTTCTTCTTGGATTCTTCCCTTCAACTGAGAAGGATAATTGTGTAGACCTGATTCAACCCACACGATAGGGAAAGGGACCGGCAAGGTCTTGTAGACAGCCTTAAGTTCGTCCTCAATTGTTTGACAGGCTATGCCCACTGTTTTCAAGACAACCACCTCGCTTCTATTTCCCATGAGATTCACATTATGTGATCTGAGCTTATTAACTATTGAACAATATTAAGGCTACATAGGAAACAGTATTTTTCCCATTGGTATAGGGTATTCCAGAGGCTTTCACCAAGTCCATTACGTCAATTCCATTAGCCTCAACGGATGACACGGCCTTATCTGGAAAATTACATTTCTCTCCCACTAAATAGGCACACTTTGTACAATAGGTACATGGACCCGCATTCAACGGAAGGATTTCTTTAAAATCATAGTTTTTCTCCATACACTCCAGTATTTTTCTGAATATCTTCGTATGATTAACTCCTCCCTCTAGCATCCCTTTCCAGTCAAGAGAACTTGCTATGGGATGGACTGTCTGGAACAAAAGACCCTGCTTAAAACTCAAGGCCCTTTCTTTCAATTTTTGGAAAGGTCCTACAGCGGGAGGGCACATCCAGTTTTTATTGTAAGAACCACATGAATTCTGTTCACATAGCTTTCTGAAATCCTCATTAAACTTGATCTCAGTCACTTCGGCAATTGAAGCATGGGTTGCATTTAATGCTAAGGCGTCTTTGACTAGATTGCTTATAATAGTTTCCATAACAATTGCCCCACTTTTTATTTCGTTACGCTAATACTAGCATTTTGTGGCAATGCCAAACCGGCTGCCACTTCCACCGTTTTCAGTATTCCAGAAACTCCAGGACAGCTAGGATGCGGGCTATATTTCGCAAAAATTTCATAAACCTTCCCAGTATGAAGTTTATTCAGAATTTCTTTGTAGGCATCAACTTCCGTTAACTCGTTGGCGATCTTTTGGTAATTAGGACAATCGCTTGTTATCTCTAATTTTATCAGTTTACTTCTTCGAGAGTCAAATTGACTACCATCACTCACTGCCTTGACATGGATGGTAAACCCGCAAGCCCCACTGTGGATTATTCCTGTTGCCATCTTGGTGCCTCCAATACTTGCAATAAAAGTAGGTCCCGAATGTTTAATTGACTATTTTCCTTACAAGTGCATTATCGCATTATTTATTCAAGAAGTCCCGTACAATGCTGATTTCAGCCGTCGGGACTCCTTGATTCGATGCGAACTTATCATATCGCAACATGTCCAAGGGTTAGAAGGTACCTTTAATGCAGAAACCAATTTATTTTGGCAGTAATACACTACTTCTATTATCCGCAAGTTTCGTACTGACTCCCATGATCATAATACAGCTGATTCCCATTAAAACGCCATCTAAAATTAAGGGCGTTCCCCAGCTTCCTGTACTATCTCGAATGGCACCCGAAATCACCGGCGATAATACTGCACCAATTTCAGATACAAGATTCAGCATTCCAAACGCTGCTCCGCGCAAATGAACGGGTGCAATTTCTGAAGTAAGGGCATGGGCAACCGCTTGCAACGCGAAAAAGATTAAACCAGAAACAAAGAGAATGACCGATTGCACAACCATATCATTTCTTCCGGACATGACATAAGCTGCAAAGACAAAGATAAACACCGTCAAAAGTGCTTCCATCGCGATTAAGACATTGCGACGACCATTCGGTTTATGGGCTACCATATCGGAGATTTTTCCACCTAAAGGAAAACCGATTACCCCAGCAATAGCATTGAAAGAAATAACCAATAAGGCCGAAGTTAGAGTACCGCCACCAAACTCTTTGATTACGGCGCCTCCCCAAAAACCATAGAACCAGAGGTGCCATAATATCGCTATATATGAAATATAGATAAGGACAAGATTTTTGTCCCTTAATATCGGGTTAACTTCATTCCCTTTCTTGATAAAGATAAAGGCAATTAGTACAAACGCTAGACACGTTAAGAGAATGGCAATGATCACATCATTTAAGTGTAGAGCATTCGTTATAAAATAGACAGCCATAATGGCCACAAAGAATACGCTAGAATACTTCAGCAAATTGAAGAAAGCCTTGCCAAAATTCTCAGAACCAATTTTCCCTTGAGGTCTCAGTGCCTTCCGAATAATGAAGGCGACGATAATTGTGACTGTCCCCAAGATAAGAAAGGGCGCTTTCCAAGCATTGACACCCATGGAAGGTTGAGCCCATTCTATTAAGTATACTGTTCCTACCAGAGCGGCAGACAAACCTACTGTAAGTCCGCCCATGACTACTCCCATGCCTAAACCAAGCTTATTGGGAGGAGTGACTTCTGCAACTAGGGAGCGGTCATTTGAATAAAGTACTCCCTCACCTAATCCGGTGAGGACCCGCAAGGCAATAAAAGCCACTAAGCCACCAGTCAATCCCGTTAATAGAGTGGTAATTCCCGCCCAAAAAATACTGATAACCACAATCGTCCTATAACCAAACTTGTCCCCAAAGTAACCTCCGGGAAATTGGGTCAGCATATATCCAGCGAAAAATAAGCTTCCTAGCAAACCACCAAGAGCATGAGGATTACTGGCAGCTTCTAAAAAACCAACTTCGTTAGCAATCATCCAAGTAACGACTGGCCCCGTCAGAGTCCTGTCAGCATAGGAAACTACCCATCCAATAAAGAGCATTAGCCAGATTGTATGATACCTTTGCCATCCTTTTTCTTTCTGCGCTGTCATGCAACCATCTCCTCCTATGATACCTATTTGATAGGCAAGAAGTAGTTATACCTTCTTCTGACTGAATATTTCATCTACCGTTTGAACCTTTGCTAAATCAGATAGTTGCTTTGCGATAGATACAATCTCATCACTCGTAGCTGCCATTTCCTCAGTTGCTGCAGCTTGGTTTTCCGATGAAAGGCTTGTTCTATTGATTCCTCCACTGATAAACTCAATCGCCTCTTTTATTTCTAAAAGCGACCCTGCCACCTTTTCTGCTGACTCCTTACTTAAGCTTGAGAGTTTGCCCATTTCTTTAGCTACGACACTAAATCCTCTGCCTGCCTCTCCCGCCCTCGCTGCTTCTATAGATGCATTTAAGGCTAGGAGGTTTGAATGTTTGGATATGCTTTTAATATCCTCTATTATGCCATCGATGGCCTTTATCTTTTTTTCAGTTTGCGAGCTGAATTCATCCATTTCTCTGATAAACGTTGATAGTTGTTGTGAACTTGAAGCAATTTCCTCAATACCAGCGTTCAATTGTTCCATAGAGGAAAAGAGCTTAGAAGTACCTTCTTCGATTTTTGCTTCTTTTTCGATACTTTTAGAAACCGATACTATGGCAACGACCTCTCTATTTTCGTCAAAGACTGGGGTAAGAAGACCTTTGGCAGGAACTCCGAAGAATCTTGTAGGAACTATTGACGGTAATTGTTCTTTGGATTTCTTTACCAAATTAAAATTTTCCATATTCTTAATTGGATCCCCAGCTTTGGAAGGCATTTTAAGTTGACCTGGTGCATAGGCCGCGATAATCTCTTTTCTAAGATCGAACACAATAACGGTAATATCGTCCTGCATAACCTCATTTAAGCTTGGCATTATCTCAATAAATTTTTGGAGATCTCTTTCTTCCATATACCTAACCCCTTTATCAACGAATGATTTCGCTCTGGATTTGAATCCATTCATTCAAGCTTTAATTACAATAAGAGAGATGGGCTTAATCATCTCTCTTATTTGAAATCCTTCAAAACGAAAACTATCTTAGCCGTTAATCTAGGCTTTTCTAGCAGCAATTTCTTCTTGCATTTTAGCCAGACTTTGAGGTGTAATTTTATAAAGGAAAATAATGAACATCAAACCTGCAAGCATAATAATCGCTGGAATTAGAGTTAACCCGTTTTTGATAGATTCTACTAGTACTGGTGTAGCCTTCATATTTGCAACATATCCTGCACCCGCCAGCACTCCTGTGATTATAACACTTCTTACAAGAATTGCCGTCTTGATTGGAAAACTAATTAGAGACATGATGAATCCTCTGGCATTCTTGCCGGTTTTCCATTCACCATAATCAACCGTCGATGAATACATAACAACACCCAAAGCATCAGGCATTCCATATCCTAAATAGGCAATGAACATGATGATCATGAAGGAAACATAATTCATAGGTAAGGCCCATACCGCCAAAAGCCCGACTATAAAGATTGAAAGTGACAAAATATAGACATTTCTCTCACCAAACTTCTTAGCAAGTGGATTTGCAATCAAAGCACCAACGAAGGTAACAACGTTAAGCCCCGTCATGAAAATCGCGATAACAGCCAGATTATTGACAACATATTTAAAATAATAGAACGCTAATCCAAAGATAACAAACCTACCTAAATATCTGCCAAGTTCACCCAACATCAAACCCATGAGTGGCGGATTGACTACGATCTGTTTCAGCATCTCGCTAATAGGCATTTTTTCGGCAGGTTTTCCTGTTTGAGCAGAGGTTCCGTGGAAAGCATAGTCTTTGGTCATAAAGAACAAGGAAAAATAACAAGCAATCATGACAATTCCAGTAATTATAACGGTTAGCGTATATCCTGTCGCAGGGTCTTTTCCTTCGCCAAGGGCCAAGATCATCTTCATACCGATTAAGGAAAACGCGATAGCACCTAAGGAATTGAACATCCCCCTGTTTGTAGACATAGCAATTCTTTCTTCTCTGACCGTTGTCATGGAGGAATTCAAGGCAACATGTCCAGCATAAAAAATGTTCCAGATTAAATGACTGACGACAAATCCGACAGTAATAATAATAGCATTCATTGTTGGGGAGCCGATTTTAGAAAACTGCAAAATAAAGAACAATGCCGCAAATGGAGGTCCTACAAGTAACCATGAACGGTATTTACCCCACCTCATATTACTCTTTTCCAATATTATTCCTGCAGTAGGAACCCATAAGATATCAAAAATACTGGTGATCATCAATACAGTACCAACCAGGGCCATTGGAAGTTTTGCAAAATCTGTTAGAAATGCTGCAAAAAAGAATACCTCCATATTGACAAATAACTGAAACCCAAAGGAAGGTAATCCATAAAGATTAATAATCGACTTTTTTAATCCTTTTCCCATTATAAATCTCCTCTCAAAATCAAATTTATTAGACTAACCTAGGTTACCCTGTATCTTGTCCTTTTCTCACCTCCTTTATATCT
The DNA here is from genome assembly GCF_000802135.1 of Desulfosporosinus sp. BICA1-9. Taxonomy (NCBI): domain Bacteria; kingdom Bacillati; phylum Bacillota; class Clostridia; order Eubacteriales; family Desulfitobacteriaceae; genus Desulfosporosinus; species Desulfosporosinus sp. BICA1-9. The sequence continues at coordinate 13,736 of NZ_JUEE01000056.1, read as the reverse complement.
AGAAACTAAATACGAGACCCAACAAAGAATATTCTGAACTATCTTAAGGCAAGTACGGGCAACCTCCGTCCTCGATAAAGCATTCTTTTGCAGCAATGTGCATAATAGTCCCTACGAGGTCAGGTGTTGCCCTATAACCAACTCTTAAAATCAAATTAACTTACAATAACAAATCCATAATAAACACAAACATAGCGTCTTCATACTTTTCGATTTTTGGGGCGATTGCGTGTGCAGGCTTTCCCTCTAATTCCGGGTGCTCTGCTAAATATTCTTCCCAAGTCTCATAATATTTCGAATCCATTTTATCCTCTCCCCCCAGTATTAGTAGGTTCCGTTTTCATGAACATACTCCAAGACAGCTCTAAGGTTTTCTACAACTGGACCATTGGCTTCCAGATGGATAATGCTCTTGTCCGCTTGCCACCAATACCGTCCTCCTGGGGCAAGAATGTCTAATAATTCTTTGGCCTTATCTACACACTGTTCCTTAGTTCCCGTTTGCAACATAGTCACTGGATAGAAGCCAGAAATAATGTGTTTTTTACCCAGCTTTTCCTTAACAAGCTTGGCATCTCCGTATTCAAACCTCATAATTGTGTTTTCTGGTAATTCATACAGATAGTCGAGGTATCTCATCCAGTCGTGTTCCACAAACAATTGGACATTTTGGCCCATTCCAGCCAATGTCTCGACTAACTTTTTAAAGGTTGGCCAATATAAGGTTGCAAAATCTTTATCCCGCAAATAGGGAGCCATGTGTAGTGGAATAAACGTATAGCCTAGCATTGAAGGATTTGGCAAAGTCCCTTTCTTAATCATCAGTGGTAATACCGCTTCGCAGGCTGCCACTATCTTATCCGGATATCGCCTGACATCACCCGAAATTCCTTTAAAACTTCTCAGGAAGTCTGCCATAAAATCAAATGGAGCTTCAGTTAAGGCACCGATCATGGTGGCATAGCCATATTTTGCATTCAGTTTTGCTCTAATCGATCCGAGGTATGCCAAGTCATCAGATTGAGCCCGCATTGCTTTAGCTAAGGTCATTGCCACTTTACCGGGCTCCCCGTTAAAACCGGTGTATAAACGTGGCAAAACTGTTTCAACAATACAATCATACGGGGATGCGATAAACTGGTCATATTCCTCAGCCAACAAACCCACGACTTCTGGATGCTGCATGAATCCGCTGGAACTCATGACAATAGGGGTTGACCCAAGAATTTGATAGTGTGAGGGAATTCGGATAGAACCACCAGGATAAGTGTCGGTATAGAAATCTTGACAGAACTTATCATAAACGGGCTCTAACTTCGTTAAATCCCATTGACATTCAGCTAGGTCCAAACCAGCGTATTGAATAGCAAAATCTTGAGTTGCTGGGTTGCTGATCGGTACTCTTTTGGGAGTTTTTCCGCTGAATAGATCGCGGAAGATCTGATTTCGTTCATTCGTCATAACTGCGGCATCTGTCATATTATTTCACCCACCCTTGACAAGTTTTCAGCCCTTCAGCAGCGTTTGTCGTGAAAGCATCCGCACCGATTTGCTTACAAGCGTCTTCATTAACAGGATTCCCGCCAATAATTATTTTTACACTGTCTCTTAGACCTGCTTCGTTTAGGGCATTAACTATCTTTTTCATGGAATCAATAGCAAGGGTCAGAACGCCACTCATCCCAATGATTTGTGGTTTAACTTCTTTCACCTTCTCGACAAAGGCGTTGGGCGATACGTCAATCCCTAGGTCGTACACCTCAAAGCCTGCGGCTTCTGCCATACTACCGAAAATATTCTTCCCAATATCGTGCAAATCTCCCTCAACTGTACCAATAACAATAGAACCAACTTTTTGCGAGGCAACACCAGTTAACACAGGTTTTAGTAATTCAATCGTTTTGGATAGTAATTCTCCGGCAAAAATCAAGTCCCCAACGTAGTATTCGTTCTTTTCAAACAGCTCTCCGACAATCGCCATACCTTGCTGGCAGGCAAAAACAATCTTTTGGGCATCTTCACCACTAGGGTTTGTAGCTACAAAATCGTTGATCATAGTTAAAATGGCTTTTTCATCGAGATCTCCTACCGCTTGAGTTAATACCTGTAAGTCGAGCATAATTAAACCTCCTCAAATCTTAATGAATTGTTGAAATATTATTTGTTTTGATAACATGTTTTATCCGAACAGTCAGAGCAATCTAACAAATTAGAATATACTAATATCTAACTGTATATACAAGATTCGTTAAAAAAAATTCCATTACACGTATTACGCTTCAACCTTTAGAGGGCCGATCTTATTTTTGCGGTAAGCATTCAAGTAATTTCTACAAAAGCGATCTTTCCCCAGTAACGCATCTGTAACATACAGTGTCGTCACCATATCCCGACTACAGGGATCCAAGATGGCAGAATCCATACCTGCATTGATTGCAAGGGTTAAGAAGTGTTGATTAACCACTTTTCTTAAAGGCATTCCGAAAGATATATTGCTTAAACCAGAAGTTACTTTAATAGTAGGATATAAGGTTTTCACTTCTTTTAAGGTCTCGACAAAGTTTAATAGAGATTGATTATCTGCAGATAGCGCCATCACAAGAGGGTCAATGTGGATCCTATCAGGGGTAATATCATAAGTTAGAGCCTTTTCAACCATAACTTTTGTAATGTCTACCCTTGTCTGAATGTCTTTCGGAATGCCCCTACTATCACACGTCAGTGCAATAACTTCCCATTTTGTCCCTTTAATGATCGGGTAGATTATTTCGCATTTTCCACCTTCTTCAGAAACGGAGTTAATCAATCCAGGGCGTTTAGCATAGGGGAAAACCTTTTCAATAACTAGTGGATTTGGACTATCGATACACAACGGCGTATCCACTGCGTTCTGAACAATGTCCATTAGCCATAGTAAAGTATCTACTTCGACATCTGGTGCAGTACTAGCACATATATCAAGATAATCAGCGCCTGCCTCAGCCTGCATTAAGGCAAGATTTCTAATGAATTCTTCGTCCTTTTGCTCTATGGCCTTTTTGACACTTGGTATGGTTCCATTTATTTTTTCGCCAATGATAATCATTTAAGTTTCCTCCTTTGATGTCATAGCTATTCCTGTATATACATGTCTTATGGCATTATATTATCAATATTCAATTATTTTGTCAAATATTCTTTTTCACAATCCCTTTCTTTAGAAATCTGTCATCATTTAGGAAATTTCCTAAAAACTATTTGCTTGGCATCGCAGCTTAAGTGTCCCAATAATCAAGACTCGAATAGAGCTATCGAGATCAGACACAGCCAGGAATAAAAAAGAAGCAAAGAACTATTTTATCAGTTCAGTGCTTCAATTTACTAATATGCATCCATTTTTTCTGGCTATTTAATGTTAAAATATGTGCATTCACCGAAAATACTATTGAATCTAGGGTAACTGCCCAATTCGACAAATTTAACAACGTTAGCGATATCCCTGGCTCTACGGAATTCACCTGAAGAAAGCAATGCTAATTTAGAGCCGGTACCGGCTGCATTACCGATCATTTTAATTTTACTTTCCAGTTCAAGAGGAATCAATCCTATGACACAGGCGCTATGCGGGGTCAAGTAGTTTCCAAAGGCACCGGCTAACAGAACTTCATTAATGTCTTGGGCTTGGATACCATAGGTCTCCATTAGAACTCTAACCCCTGCCGCCATAGCTCCCTTGGCCATCTGAAGTTCCCTGATATCACTTTGGGTAATCATAATAGGTCTGCCGTGACCGGTTGAATCTGCTTCAGCAAGCAAAAATGCTCCTTGCCCCTCATACTGTATGAGATTTTCCTTAAACCTTTGGGCCACAGGATTAGTCAGTTGCTCGAATTCCAAGAATTTCCCTCTCTTATTAAGAATACCGAGTTCCACCAACCCTGCGACCGTATCAAGTAAAGCAGAACCGCACACTCCTAAGGGTTTTTCTCCCCCAATTACGGAATACTCAAGCTTGTCCCGATAATACACATGGTCTATTGCCCCAACGGCGCCCCTCATCCCACTACTGATCTGAGCCCCTTCAAAGGCCGGGCCTGCAGCAGCCGAACAAGCAACCATCTTTTCTTTTGAGCCAAGCGCAATCTCACCATTAGTACCAATATCAATAACGAGCTTAATATCTTCACTTCGATCTAACTCAGTGGCTAACAACACTGCTACCGTGTCAGCCCCCACAAAGCCTGCAATATTGGGTAGCATGAAGACTTTCCCGGCCTGATTGATGCTAATATTAAGTTCCGAAGCATCTAATACCAAAGGCTCACTGAGGGCAGGTACATAAGGGGACACCGCAATACTCTGAGGATTTATGCCTAGAAAGATATGATGCATACACGTGTTCCCTGCGATAGAAATCCCATAGATTTGATTTCTGAGAATAGAAGCTTTTTGTGCCGCTTCTACAATTAGTTTATTAATGGCCTCAACCACAGCACTCTGCAATTTTATTAGACCATTTTCTTCATGGTTCGCAAAGGTAAGCCGAGAAATAACATCTGCCCCAAACGTAGTCTGGGGATTAAGGGTAGAAACCACACTTAACTCTTTCCCAGAATAAAGATCGAGCAAATAACCCACAATGGTAGTGGTTCCAATATCGAAGGCCATTCCGAGCATCGTTTTCGTGGAATCCTGTGCTTCGATTCCAGCTACTGTACTTTCATACATTACAGCGGTGATGAGGTTATTGGCCCCTCTAAGGACATCTGGCATCTGTCTTAAAATGGAGACCGTTGACTCTAATTCGTGATCCTTATACCCTTGTTTAACTAAACCTTCCTTTAAGCGACGCCAATCAGAACTCTGAGTCTCACGAGAAGGCTTATCAACTTCAATAAATACTTTGTGGAGTTGAGGCGCTATTTGAAATGCCCTTTCCTCAGACGCTATTAAGATATTGTGAGCAAGTTTTTTTTGGTTTGGAAGCTCCACTATTAAATCATTGTGTACAGTAGTCAGGCACGCTAAACGAATACCTTCGTCTACTTCCTTAACCTGAAGCATTTCTTGTTCTCTGATAACCGGTGTCGTCAATCCCTTAGAAATTTTGACCCGACATTTTCCGCATGTTCCTCTACCGCCGCAGAGGAAATCAAACTCTAAGCCTACATCATTCATGGCTTCCTTTAGTGTGCTACCTTCTGCGACTTCTAACGAAACGTCACCAGGTTGAAAAACCACATTATAATAGTTCAAAAAGATCCCTCCACCTTGTGTCATTAAACGATTAATCACTTCTACCCTGCAATTTTATATAGTCTCCTCTATAGCTAGTCACCCCTATGCCAATTGGCTTATTTTCATTGTTGTAGAGCTTCTGCTCAACAACCAATAAGGCAAGTTCATCGTAAATATTGAGATAGCGCTTAATTTCTGTGTTAGGTATCTGAGCACTAATACTTATTCTTTTCTTTAATGCAAAAATGGGCATACTATTCGATACCATTTCTTGGAATGTAGCCTGTTCAATTTCCTTTTCAACAATAGGCATACCTTTACTATAAAGCAAATATTTAACATCATAAGCTATAGGGCTTCCATCTGTATAGAATAACCTGCGAATCATAATAACATGCTTATTTCTGGTAATTTGCAACTCATCTGCTAACTTTTCGTCAGGCATGATAATCGTTACTTCCAATAATCGTGCTTTATCAACACTGTTAATAGGGTTATTCATCTCATCATAATGTAACGTATATTTGTTTACTTCCGGTTTTTGGACGTAGTTACCTTTACCAGGAACAGAAAAGATATATCCTTCACTTGCCAAAATAGCCAGACCTTTTCTGACCGTCATTCGGCTAACACCATATTCTTTACAAAGTGCGGCTTCTGGCGGAACGGTATCACCTGGTTTTAATACTGCGCTGTTTACCTTCTTCTTGATATCTTCAACAATTCTGATATAAACCGGATCAGCCATTCCCTTCTACTCCTTGCCCATTACCAGCATTCACCCATTCCCTACACAATTTAGCCCCTACTGAAGCATCTGTAGCAAAGCCATCCGCACCGATGAACCTGAAGGCATCTTGTGTGAGATGATTAGCACCAATAATGATCTTAACTTTATCCCTTAGATGTGCTTCCACCATAGAATTTACGACTTCTTTCATTTCATCTACGGTACTCGTTAATACACCACTCAGCGCCAAAATATCCGGGTTATGTTTCTCGACATTTTTCACAAAGATTTCTCTTGAGACATCGACCCCAAGATCAATCACATCAAAGCCATATGCCTCTAGCATATACCTAAAAATGTCTTTCCCGATATCGTGTATATCTCCTTTAACAGTTCCAATAACGATTTTTCCCGACTTCTTATCATAGGTTCGATGAAAAAAATCAGTCATTTCTTCTAGTTCCAATATTTGTCTAAAGATCAGTCCCGCCATGATCAAGTCTGCAATAAAATAGTCTCTACAATCATAAAGTATACCTACCCTCTTCATTCCCTCATTCATTAAATCGAGCAGATATATAGGGTCAATCCCATCATCTAAGGCTTCCTTAGCCAATCTTATTGAATTTTCTTCGTCTAACTGCTCCACGCAGCTAACCAACGATTCTTTGATGTTGTTTCTCATTCTCTTTCCTCCACAATAGGGTTTTACTGGCTTATATTGCCTGTAATTAGAATCTAGCGTTATATATACAGGTATACAGGAATATACAGATTAAATACTATATTCTAAAATTTGTTTTGTCAAATGATTACAGTAAGCATTTTTTTGCCTCGTTCATCAGGTGACTTAGCCGGCATTAATTCCGATCATTCTATTTTAAGTAAGTCAGTCAAAAATCCTTCTCGACCTGTTTGACTAAATAAGAAGTCAATCCCATAGTATGAAGCGATCCCCATCGCAACAGCCCAAATAAGAACACTGAAAGTCATCCAGAAAGTAATCTGCTTCCGTTTGCCTCCGAAACTCATGGCCAAGATTACACCAAGGTGACTCCCGATTAAGATCGGAGAAACAAGGGCCAAGCCAGGGAGACCATACTTATTCCATATATTAGAAGCCCGTTTTCCTCTTTTTTCCGAAGCAACTTCTCCTTTTTTCTCGTTACGTTTTTGCAACCAAGCTTTGACACGATCCATTATCAATATCACTAGCCAAATTGTAAGGATATTACCTAAAAATGCAATTACTGCAGTGTGTAGTCTTTGCTCTTGGTAATTTCAACAAACGGTATGAAAATAGTTAATAAGGCCAGAGGCAAAAATAAACCTGCTAATATACCTCCAGTCAATCGGGCTTTTCTATAGTTCTCTTTGTGATCAATTGCCTTACCCTGTAAGAGAGATTTTTTAAGATTACGAATAACTACATAATTTCGCATTACGGAATAAAAAACATATAGTTCAGCAATTATAACGAGCAGTTGCTGAACAAACGGACCCTTAGTCATAAATAAAAAAGGCTCATCAATTAAAATAAACATGCTAAACATAATGCCAAAGAATAGCAGCATTGCAATGGACATCATGATTAAATTAATTTTTAGTCGTTTATTTAAGTAGGACAAGGAAAAGCCTTGCTCAATTGGATCTGTATGTAATTCAGAGGTGCATAACTTCTCATCAGCAGAAAAAATATAAAAACTTTGCATATTTGTGACAATATCCCAACCGCAATCATGATAAACATCTAATTGTTCTTGTGAGGGTTTTTCCTTAATAATATCTATTATGTACTTGGTTTTCTTTGATTCTCCTCTTTCAAAGTGTACAAAAAATCGTCCGATTTTTTTTAAATGCAAACCCCTTTTAGCCATATCAGAAAACCAGTTTTCATTCCGACCAATAGCATAGATATCATCAAGCATTAGCCTTTTTACCAACTTGCCCATTTATGATCTCTCCTCTAATATTACTCCATCTTGAATCATATCCTTTAACCTTTTGTATTCTACATTGAGCGCGGTTCTGCCATCTTCAGTAATGGCGTAGGTTTTTCTTCGCCCATCATCATTTAATATTACAATCATTTCATCTTTTTGTAGTCGTGTAAGAACCCCATACAATGTTCCCGGACCCATTTTGATACGTCCATTTGATACTTGTTCAATCGCCGCCATCAGCTGATAACCATGATTAGGATTCATTAAGGCAAGGAGTATATAATACATTGCTTCCGTCATCGGACTACTTGTATATGACATTTTCCAACCTGCTTTCAGTATTATGCCGCGCGATATATCGCATAGCATAATACTATCGTGGCGGTATTTTTTTGTCAATACAAAAAGAGCTGCCACATGGCAACTCTTTTTGTTCAATCTTCTTTACAATTCATAAAAACAACACGTATCGTGAAACATGATTGTTTTTCAACCCAGTACCCAAGGAAATAGGGCTTCCTAGGGTACTGGGTTGTCTAATTTAACTTACTTTGGTCATTTGGATGATTGCCTTAAATAAATCTCCATCTATTTCAATGAGAAAACTTCCTTTTTGAATTTCTATTAGACTTTTGGCAATCGATAATCCTAACCCGCTACCTTGGCTGCTTCTAGATTCATCTCCCCTTTTAAAACGCTCCATTAGCTCATCAGAAGAAATATTAAGTTCATAGGCCGAGATATTTTTTATGATGAGCGTTACCCCGGTGCCTAAATCTATAATGTCAATATAGACTCTTGAACCTGCAAGCGCATATTTAAAGATATTGGATAACAGATTCTCGACAGCTCTCCACAACAATTTCCCGTCAGCTTGGATGTAAACTTTATCGGTAGGATGACTTAGCCGAAATTCTAACTTACTCTCTTGTAGTTTATCATCAAGTTCACCTAAGCCTTGGGTTATTAAAGAAACAAGATCTATTTTTTCAAAATTTACCGGTATAGTTCCACTGGAGGCCTTAGCTGCTTCAAACAAATCCTCAGTTAATACTTTTAACCGTTGCGACTTCTGGTCAAGTACTTCTAGGTATTCTTTTGCCTTTACCTGATCCGTTTCATACTTCAATAAATCAACATAGGTGATAATAGAGGTTAAGGGGGTTCTAATATCGTGAGATACATTAGTAATTAACTCTGCTTTTAAGCGTTCACTTTTGGTCTCACTTTCGACTGCTTTAGATAAACCGTCAGTGATGCTATTAATATCTGCAGCAAGTTTAGCAAACTCCCCATCTCCAGATAGATTAATAGTGTAGTGGATATCTCCCTCTTTTACTTGCTTTACCCCTTCTTTTATGGCATTGAATTCCTTTACTTTCTTAAAGGCAATCCATGCTGCAGCTCCTAGAGTGATTGGGAACATAAAGAATGTTATCGCTACTATGATTGGATAGCCTATAACTATTAAGACAACTTTTACTGCCACACTTCCAGTATTATAGATATCCTTGATAAATTTAAAAACACTATAAAAGATCTTATCAAAGATGTTAAAGATTAAGGTGTGCTTCATAAATGTCTTGTTTTTAAGATGTTTTACTAAAGATAGCACCAATCTTAAACCAAGGGTTGCTATTAGGACGGTTATTGGAAATATTAGTTCATATATTTTTAAATCCTCTACCGCAACCATGGCTCCAACCCATAATACAATCAGCAATAAACACGTACCAAGGGCAAAATCATTGTAGATTCTGTCGATAGAGTTAAAATGAACCCCTTGATCCTCATGTGGTTTTCTACCGATGACTAATACTAGATATATCAGAGCTATTGCCAGAACTAATAAAAAACCTGCGATTTGATAGAGACTATTAGTCGTAAAGATTTTGTTTTCTTTCCATTCTGCAGTCCTGGAATTTAAATACTCCTCAGTAAAAGCAATATACATAACGTCTTGTTGTCCTATTTGATAAGGACTTGATGTAATCCAGTAATAATGAGTGTTTTCTTGAATTTCTGCTGGAAAGACCTCTTGTTTAGAGCCCTCAAATATTATATAGGACGGATGGGATTTGAAATAATCTTTAGCTTTGTTAGAACTATTAGTTAATTCTTTTTCACCATTATTTGCATAATAGATAATGCCTTGATAGTTACCTAATCTTTGTAATGTTGAATTATAGTCATGTAACTCTTGTTTAATTAAATCTTCTTTGACCTGAGAAATTCTATCAGCATAAACTTCCTTGAATTTCTGAAAATTTTCCTCAGTGGTTAGATTCGGATTAAAGCTCTTCGAGTTGTATCCAAACTCTCTAAACAACTGGTTTTCCTGACTTAGAATTTGATCTTCTTGGAGAGTTCCTCCGCTTAAAATGTATTCCTCACTCTGGTAGTTTTCTAGCCTTCTCAAGTTCCTAACGACCTCTGAGCTGTCACTTAAGTAATCTCTCCCAAGATAATAGCTTTTTTCAAGTACAATTCTAAAATCACCCTTATGCAAGAGTACATTTAAAACTATTGTTATGGCACTAGTAAAACATAGTATTGCAATCATAAAGACAATAACCTTAGTTACCATTGCATGGCTATAGTTTCTCCACTTTATATCCAATTCCCCACACCACCTTCAAGTATTTTGGCTCTTTAGGATTTATTTCTATTCTCTCTCTTATTTTTCTTATATGAACTGCTACTGTATTTTCGGGACAAAAGGGAGTTTCCTTCCATACCTTTTCATAGATTTCATCGATGGAAAATACCCTTCCCGCATTGGCAGTCAATAGCTTTAATATTTTATATTGAACGGGAGTAAGTTTTACTTCCTCGCCGTCAACCGTTACCATCTTACACTCATCATCGATTAGGAGCTCACCTGTTTTATAGACATTGCTTTTGGTTTCCAGGCTCCCTAGTGATGTATATCTTCTAAGCTGGGACTTCACTCTGGCAATTAATTCTAAAGGGTTAAAGGGCTTAGTTATATAATCGTCCGCTCCCATATTTAGGCCAATTATTTTGTCAGTATCCTCAGATTTTGCTGAGAGCATAATGACAGGAATATTTTTATCCTCTCTGATCTTCATAGTTGCCCTCAAGCCGTCCATCTGAGGCATCATAACATCCATAATAACTAGATGTATTTCATTCTCTTCTATAACTTCTAGAGCTACTAGTCCATTTGACGCCTTAAATACTTTATAGCCTTCGTATTCTAAGTAGATTTTTATAGCATCTAATATTTCTTTATCATCATCGCAAACTAAGATATTCATGATGTATCACTCCCACCTATTGATTTGTTCAATCATATCACACCCTCTACTATTTGCTTTAGGTAATGATATCAACTAAATCTTACGATAGTCTCGTTATAATTCTTAAGAACTTCTTAAGGAATATAACGAGTTGTAATAAACTAACCACTTTTAATCAATATTCTCTATTTACACCAATTTCCTAGTCTTTATTTACTTCGAAGAAAAAAACCACGATCCCTGTATAAGGATTGTGGTTTCAAAGGCAGGCAAGGTTTGAAGGCATTAAGTTTATAGCACCTTTATAGTTTAAGTATCATTGCCTCAGTTTTACTCTAGAAAATCCTCCATACTTTCACGCGAAAGAGTCCACCTTAGTTTAATGGCTTGCAAAGCTACGCTGTAACTGATTTGGTCCCAGCTTTCCAAAGCATGATCCAAGTCAAAGCTAGTGCTGGCCATGAACAGATGTTGAGCAAGTAAAATAAGCGCTTTATGATTTCTCGCAAAACCCTGTTCTAAGATTTTATCAAAATCAATTTTTTCTAAAGTGGTATGTCTTTTTGTTGCGGACCAAATTTCCTTGGTTGAAGTTAGTATGTAATAGGCTGAATAATAGCCAGACTCGTTTGACTTTTTTTGTGTTAAAAGCTCCAAGAAATGTTCCTTGTGTTGGCTATTAGCATAGTAAATTTGTTCGAAATTCATGTCAAAATCAGTCTCCCTTTAATTTAATTATAGCGCTAAGCTGTTCCATACCTCAGCAGTAATTAAGTCTAGTATATACTTATTGGCTAATGACTACTACAATTTACCTGATCTACCAGCTCAATATGCCACTAATCCACCATTCAGACTCCCTTATTTTTCATTCCTTCATGTTCGTTGAATTCAGATAAAGAATTAGGGGTAAAGCAGGAATTTTTGCCAGAATGCAGAATCTATATAATGTTATCAAAATATTCAATATATTTATAGCTTCCTGTCGGTCAATTACTTTATAGCTTAGTTTTTTGTATCGTACTTTGTATTGTTACACTGCATTGGTACTATTCAACTGTAAACTTTACAAAGTGCTTTGACTATCTGATTAGGTAGAGGAGAGATGGATGTAGTGAAATTGGAACATGCAATTGCATTAGCCCCTGAACTGCAAGAGTGGTATGAACAACCCGTCTCAGTGTTCGTAATAGACAAAGAGAAAGTATTGCTTACCTCCTTTCATCCTGATCTGGACATTGGAGTCCGTCAAGGCGATTTAATGGAAAAATATCAACAATCAGGTGCTTATAAAGCTCTCCATACTGGGGAACGCGTGGTTGTCAAGGTTAATGATCTGACTCGATTCAAAATTCCCTATGTGTCAATCGCTGCACCGATTAGAGATGAGGGTCTGATCAAAGGCGCGATGTCTGTAGTGATTTCCACCGAGCAGTTTGATTCACTCTTATCTATGGGTGAGCAACTTCTAGAGGTAACGGAAACTGCATATGCTTACGCGCAGAACCTTTCATCCGAAAGTGAAGAAGTTGCAGCAAATGCTAAGAGCATGGATAATTCTACCGAGCAAGTACGTCATAAAATTGAGCACATGGCCGGAGTTCTAAAAAGTATTACGCACATTTCCGCTAAAAGTAAGATTCTAGGTATTAATGCATCGATTGAGGCGGCGCGGGCAGCAGAACATGGGCTAGGCTTCAGAATTGTAGCGAATGAGGTTCGCCAATTGGCGGATACTACTAATACGGCATCGACGGCGATTGAAAAAGATATTCAAAGGGTTAGGGAATCGATAGATCTTTTTGTTGACTCCATAAAGCAACAGAGAATAGTCAGCGAACAGCAAGTCAGCGAAATAGCTGAACTTACTGCGTCACTCAACAATATTACCAACTTAGCCCAAAATCTCGTTTCCATTGGAAGAAAAATCTGAATCGGCACAATCCTTGGCTTGATTTTCTTCGGACCCTTGGGTATCATAATTGGTCCCTTCCTAGGTGCTGTCGGGGCTGAATTGGTGCGTGGTATAGAAATAAATCAAGCAATCCGGGTTGGATTTGGCACTCTCGTCGGTATCCTCGGTGGAACAATTTTGAAATTAAGCGCTGAAATCTTAATGATTGTCTATTTCTTTATGCGTATTTGAACACTTTCACGGACTAGCTTCTCGGAGTATTAGATTTAAGTAGGGCTTGCTAACCAACCCTTTTTTCTCTTAGGCAACCAGAATATTACGATTTTCCGCCTTAATATCCAACTCAGACTTTGGGCAATCCGACAAGGGTGGATTGGCGCTATAGCCCTCACGCTTGTCTGGGGCTCGGCATATCCTATAGCGGGATCTGAAAAGACATTCCATAAAGGGATTGGCAGCCGGTATGAGGATGGAAATTTCCAACAGGACGCCTGAGCAAATCCCGTCCGAGGTTAACTTTATCAAGGAACAAAGCAGCAAAATGCTGCTTGGCAACGCCGTTGGGATCGGACGGCGTTTGACGGAAACCAAAGAGCTGGTACCCCATGGGGAGTGGCTCAAATGTCTGACTAAATCAGTGAGTTACTCCCCCCGTCGGGGAAGAGAGG
>NZ_JUEE01000055.1:0-13866 GCF_000802135.1 Desulfosporosinus sp. BICA1-9 | reverse complement strand
TAAAATTGGTTTGTATAAGTATTGTCACCAGTACGGTTTGGCTGTTCACAATGGTGCTGCTTTAGTTATTGCAAGACGAAGTTACGGTTTAAAAGAAGCTGTACCAAAACTTCTTCAGGATAAATTAGTACTTGAGAAAAAACTGGTCGCTTTTAAAAAAATGAACGCATGGGGTCAGTGGAGTGAAGTTAGTAAACAAGTAACGAAATTATTTAAGAAACGAAAGGAAGTGAACACGCCTGGTTTATGGCTAGTGCGTAGGAAAGAACTACTGGGGATTGCTTAACAATTGAACTTAAAATAAACCACTGCACAAGTACACTTAGTTGAAAGGCTTGTGCGGAGTGACCTTTAAGGGCGACTAACCGTCGCACATCTGGTGTACTTAATGGATGTCGTGCTCCAAAGGCTCGCGGATGTTTGATACGAGAGTATTAACCCTAGTAGCTGAATCCTGTGATGCTACCACTTTGTTTAGTCGGCAAAGTGAAGATACTGGGCAAATGTATAGAATTGTTCAGTATTTAGAAACCAGGACGAGAATTTTGATTACGAAGAAACACTTTATCCTAAGCTTGTTCCTTATTAGCATCATTGTGTTTGTCTATGTGCCTAAGGCTAGTGCCTCTACAGCCACGAACAGAATTGCTGGCTATGACAGATATCAAACCACCGTAGCTGCTAGCCAAAGAGGCTGGCCTGACGGGGCAGATTTAGCCATCCTCGCCTACGGAGAGGATTATCCAGATGCTTTAAGCGCTGGACCATTAGCTAATAAGTATAATGCCCCGATACTATTGACAGGCTCCAAAGATTTAAATAGCGACACTGCTTACGAGATGCAACGACTGAACGTTAAAAAAGTCTATATCATTGGCGGGGAAGCGGTTGTCTCTAAAGAAGTAGAAAATCAACTTTCTTCCATGGGTATTACCGCTGTACGACTAGCAGGTCAGGATCGTTATGAAACAGCCCTCAAAGTAGCTCTAAAAGTCGGATTAAGCAAGGGCGTTTTTGTAGCGCTCGGTACAGATTTTCCAGATGCCTTGTCCATAGGTCCGATTGCAGCAGCCAATGAGATGCCCCTCCTACTAGTACCTCCCCATGATCTTACAGCAAGTCAAAAGATTTTTTTACGTAAAAATAAAATCCCAGCAAGTTTTATCTTGGAAAATTCAAAACTTAGTGACGAAGTGATCTATCAATTTCCAAATTTCGAAGTTATTGACGGAGTAGACCCTTACGAACGCAATATCAACTTGATCACGCGATTTGCGGATAGTCTCGATCTAGATACGCTCTATATTGCAACAGGTGAGATTTTCCCTGATGCTCTTGCCGCCTCTGCTTTAGCACAAAAAACCAAGAATCCCCTTCTTTTACTTAAGGGCAATACCCTTCCGAACTCAGCACTTTCGTTCCTGAGCTCTAATATCATTTCCGAACTCCACATTATGGGTGGCACCAGTGTTATCAGCGCCTCTACAGAATCAACACTCGCAACTCTGCCCCCTCAGATAGCGTCAGTTGATAACCTCAGTGACACTGTTCAAGAACAACAAACCTATGATCCACCGAAAACCGTTACTGTAACCACAACCAACGGGTTAAAAGCGAAAGTTCCGGTAACATGGAGTTTGACCTCTGTTATTTCCCAAACCACTGGAAATTATGAATTGGAAGGAACAATTAAGAACTATAGCAATAATGTTTATCTTAGTTTGACCGTTACTCCGATCTGGAATAAGATTACAGCAGAAATCATCCAAAACAGTAACTTCATTTTTCCATCAACCGTCGAAGTACCCATGAGTGATAATACTGTCAAAACTCTTCCCGTTACCTGGAGTATAAATACTGCCAATTTAAATAAGATAGGTACTTACAAATTTGAAGGAACAATTCCAGACTCAACCAAAAAGGTTAGCTTAACGCTTAAGGTTTCCGCAGACAGTGAAATCAAATTCCCGGATCTTGCTTTAAAGACGATTGTTAGCCGGAGGCTAGGAAAACACCCAGATGCAGCAATCTACAAAAGTGATGTCCTCGAGATCACTGATTTATTTGCCTACGACTCTGGAATTACAGATATCAACGGGTTGGAATACTTTACGAATTTAAAAACTCTTTATCTTGGCAAAAATAACCTCAAAAAGATAACTCAGCTAGCAAAACTGACTAATCTAAACCACTTAGATTTAAGAAACTGTGGACTTAACGATCTCACTGCCTTAAAAGGTTTAACCTCCCTTACCTTTCTCGACGTAGCGTCGAATAGTGTTGAGAACTTTACTCCTTTGGGGCAATTAACCAAACTAACCTCACTTTATCTGAGTAGTAATAACACGTTAGATTACGGCCCTGTCAGGATATATTACAATAATCTTAAGGAAAAAGATTTCCATTTTGGGGGTAATTAGGGTCTGGGTTACAGACCTCCACATAACCGAGTTGAAAACCAAATCTAATAATGAAAAATGGAGTTCTATTTTGAATAGAGCTCCATTTCTATTTTTTCTTTACCTTTCCAAGGATACATATGCCCCCATGTAAAGGGAAAGAATCGTTAGTTAGGTCATAAATGGATTCTGGGTCTTAGCTAATTACACCATCATAGTTTTATAGTCCTTTGAAAACCAGTCATCAGCTTACCAACTTCGTCACAGCCATAGACTACAATGCTATTATCAGCCTTTACAATTGCTACGACTGCTCCTTTATAATCGGACTGCTCTACTTCTGATGGCACTGTTGTCACAATCTCGTCTAATACATAGACTGCCGGTGTTGGTTCATCTGCGGGGGCCACTACAGTTGCTACGCCCATTTTGTTGGTAATTGGATTTGTCATATCTTCAACTTTAGGGTTCTCTGAATCACCAAAATAAGACGTTAATTTTGTGGCTACATCTTCCGTGCTCTGTAGTCCGTAGATTGTCATTATTACTGATCTATAGTTTGATTGAACCCCAGTAAGTTTGGCAGCTGTTCTAATATGCTCCATCTCTGGGAATGCCAGAAACCCTACGACAACGATGACTATCATCAGCTCAGTTAGGGTATACCCGCCTTCTTTTCTTGGTCGTATCATAATAGACTATCCCTCCTACCTATAAATGTTGCCATTTTGTAGGAGTTATAACCTTTATCTAGCCCCTTTACTCCACTAAGTCCGAAGATAAGTTCAGCCTAAAGGTCTGATATAGGAAGCCTATGGCCTATGGGGTCATGGCCTATGGGGTCAGGCTTGCATGGCCTATGGGGTCAGGCTTGAAATATTCCCTTTTCCCTCAATCTTCCTCATGATTTCGTCAACAATCTAGTTCCTTTGCTCTCTCCACTTCTGATTTTCGAAACCATTGAACCAATACTCGAATATCTAGTTTAGCAATGCAGATTATAGTATAATATTTACATAGGAGTAGGTGATACTCATTGGAGACGAAGATCAGCGGTCATAATAACGACATTATCATGAAAGCCACAGCGGAGATGTTCAAGAACAAAGCGTTAACAGTGTTTGGGCTTAAGACAGCGAAGATTGTTGGCATTATGCCCACGGTTTTACCCGTTGTAGAGGCAAAAGAGAAGCGAGTAGACTTTGTTTTCCTCTTAGAAGACGATACTCTGCTCCATTTGGAATTCCAGACCACAGTACCTGAAGATCTTCTGCGGCGAGTTGCTTACTACGGAGCTCGAATTGTTGAAAGACACAACATGGATGTCAACACAGCGATCATTTATTCAGGTCGTATAGAAAGTGCGCCTGAACTCCTGGACAAAGGCTCCCTGTGCTATAGAGTCACCAATGTCTTTCTTAAGAGCATGGATGGCGATGCAGAATATCATAGAATAAAGACCCTGGTTGAGAACGGGCTAAAATTAGAAGAAACAGATCTCATGAAACTGATACTCCTACCCTTAATGAAAAGTCAACAACCCGAAGCAGAGATGACCCTAAAAGCTGCAGAATTGGCCAAAGCATCCCATGGCAAATCAATCGGCTTTGTTATCGGTGCAATCATTGCTATTACGGACAAATTTCTACCCGAAGACTATAAGAAAAAATTACTGGAGGTGCTGCGCATGACCCAGATTGAAGAATGGCTAAAAGAAGAAGGTAAGGCCGAAGGCAGAGTTGAAGGCAAGTTGGAGGGTAAGCAAGAAGGTAAGATGGAAGGTAAGCAAGAAGTCGCCCGTAATGCATTGAATGAAGGGCTAGAACCTGAAATTGTAGCTAAAATCACAGGCCTACCTCTTAAAACAATCCAGAAAATCAAAGGAGACCTGGCTAACTAAATTAGTCTCGTTGAAGTATCTTTTACGGGTCGAAAGTGGCGGAATCGTCAAAGGGGCTGTTGCAAAACGTACTGAAAGTTCGTAAGCATCAGCCCCTTTTTTAATATATCAGACTACCATGCCGCTAGGCGGCACCACTGATGAATGAAAATTATGGAGTAGTTCTTTGGATAAAGAGTACTTGGGATTTGCTATGGGGAGGAGCACTTTTCTGCACGCGTCTGCGAGTTCCACCGCTGGCTCGCTGGACGGTTCGCGAGCGCGTCCGAACCTCTGGGCATTTCTGCATGTGAACCTACGGCGCGCTACGGGGACGCGAACCGTCGGCGCTCACCTTAGCGCGGCTCCACAAACGCATCCGCTTAGCAGAAAAGCGCTCCTCTAGGCCAGTTTGATGGGAGTGTAAGCAGTACTTTGGGGGTTCTTGGGCTAGGCTTCTGGGAATCTTGGCTTCAGTTCAGGTCCACTAGGTCAACCGTGGCTATCGGCTGCAAGAAGGTTAAAGAACACGACACTTTTCTAAAATGCTATTACAGTAATCACATAACTCCGGCACATCATGATTAATGGTTTCCCATACGGTTGGAATGGCAATATCTCCATATTTATGGGCCATAATATTCCTCATGCCCTTAATATTTCTCCATGGTACTCCGCTGTAAATCTCCTTAAAGTTATCAGTTAGGTGACCTGACAACTCTCCGATTTGAAGAATGCACAGGGCTACCGCATTTCTATAAATTGAATTAGCGTTGAAAACCTCAAAGGAATTACCAAAGTACTCCTGTGTA
This sequence comes from Desulfosporosinus sp. BICA1-9, assembly GCF_000802135.1. Classification (NCBI taxonomy): domain Bacteria; kingdom Bacillati; phylum Bacillota; class Clostridia; order Eubacteriales; family Desulfitobacteriaceae; genus Desulfosporosinus; species Desulfosporosinus sp. BICA1-9. The sequence continues at coordinate 8,776 of NZ_JUEE01000055.1, read as the reverse complement.
TGGAAAATCTCGTTGCAATATTTGATGATATGCTCCAAAATGTCGGCGTTTCTTTCGTTACTGTCCATAGAGTACAATTTCCTCCCTGCTTATCCTTCTCAAGAACTTCTCGTTCAGACTTTCAGTAGTTAGAATATCGACACGAGTATTAAGCTTTTCCTCAATATCTAAATGAAAACCTGAAAGCTGAAAAAGTCCTCTTATCTGACCCTTGTCAATACGCAGGTCAATATCACTATCCTGCCTTGCCTCGCCCCTTGCATAAGAGCCAAAGAGCCAAACCCGTTCAACCCCATATTGTTGGGCGACATCACGAACAATATCTCTTATTTCTTCGATTGAATAAATTTGTTTAGACATTTCCGAACGCCCTTTCTTATGGTAATATTTGTTATTATTATACAATTTCAGCTTATAGAATTCAACCCAATTCTATGATTTACATACAATTGCTCCTCCGACATCTGAATATTTCTTTACAATGCACCGGTTGTTCCAAGCGCAGTTTTCCAAAGAGAAGAAGGAACTCGAATCGAGTTCCTTCTTCTCTTTGTTTTAAATAAATTCTATCTCAAGCGGCATATTTTCAATTAACTTCTGCAACTCTGGCCAGCAATCCTTCGTCGTCTGAATCATAACCTCTCCCAGTGCTTTGTCCGTCGTGGTGACAATACCAAGATGACCCAAACCCTCAACTAGCTTGCATAACATTTGGATTTCCGACCGATTTATTCGGCCTTTGATGATAAGGTCAATGCTCTCAAATATAGAGTTCACTTGAGGGTCCTTCTGCACTTCTGGATAATTCATCAGCTATTCTCCTTAATCTTAACTGCTCTTTGTTTTTTGTGTAAAAAGTCAAATATAATTCTTCTAATCATCAAAAAACTCTATCTCAAACGGCATCATTTCTATGGCTTTCTTTAAGTCTGGCCAGCAATCCTTGGTCGTTTGAATCATAACCTCACCTAGTGCCTTATTTGTCGTAGTCACAATGCCAAGATGCCCTAAGCCCTCAACCAGTTTATCCAACATCTGCATTTCCACTCGTTCTAAACGCGCATGAACTATGACATCAGCATCCGCAAACAGAAAGCTTTTTTGCTCCAAAGCATTCACCCAATCGTCTCCTTAATCTGCGACCTTAAAACAGATATCTCTAATACTACTGTAAAGAAATCAAAAGTAATAATTAGCGCCCTGATATATTCGTTTACAGTTTTTAATCTATCTTTTTCCGATCTTCGCCCGCCGCAAAATACTATACGGTAGAATTTCCTCGGGTACCGCCATCCTTATCTTTTGTTGGGCATGACGAGCGACTTCAACAGGTTCCCCCTCAGTATCCCACATTTCCTTGACCTCAAAGGACCAAGACGCACCCTGTGGGGTGAGTACCTCTAATACCTCTCCCCGCTTAAAATTATTCCTTTGCTCGATCCAAGCCGTATAATTATTGAACGAGTCAAAATCGTCGCATTCTCTCTTATTCAGCTTGACTTCATTGCACAGATTCTTATTGACATCCTCTTCAGCGTGCTCATTCTCATCTTCCAACAACCCCACCCCGACGAAGTCATAATCTCTCACATAATGTGAGGACTCTAAGTTATGCGACTTGGCCCCTGGTTTGCCGAACAGAAATCCCGGTGAATAGTCTCGGTGGCTGACTTTATCCATCTCTTCCAACCACTCAGGGAGCTTCTCTTGAAACGCTTCCTCCCCCTGATCCCACAGCGTGTCGATGGCTTCACGATAGACTTTGACTGTGCTGGCTACATATTGAACGCTTTTCATCCGTCCCTCAATCTTATAGCTGTCCAGGTTAATAGTCTTTAACAAAGGTAGATGCGGCAAAAGACATAGATCATGGGAATTAAAGACATAGGTCCCGCGTTCATCTTCCTCAATCGGGAAGCTTTGCTCCGGACGCTTTTCCTCGACCAGACTATATCCCCAACGACAGGGCTGGGTACACTCGCCCCGATTAGCATCCCGTCCGGTTAAATAATTACTTAGTAAGCACCGCCCAGAATAGGACATGCACATTGCGCCATGAATAAAGACCTCTAGCCCTCCCTCAACCTTGGAACGCACCTCCCGTAGTTCCTCAAGGGTAAGCTCTCGAGCCAGGACGACCCGCTCTATCCCTTGCTTGAGCCAAAATCGCACTGAATAGGAATTCGTGCTATTCGCTTGGGTGCTTAAATGCAGAGGTAATCGAGGGGCGACTTCTTGGGCCATCGCTATGATGCCCGGATCAGAGACGATAGCTCCGTCCACTCCCAGTTTTTCCAACTGCTTGAGATAAGCCGGAAGTTCCTCAAAATCAGGTTCATGAGCAAAGATATTTACCGTCACATAGAGTTTCTTACCCAAGCCATGGGTCCAAAGGACTGCCTTCTCCATTTCCTCTGAATTGAAATTTCCGGCATAAGCCCGAAGGCCAAAAACCTGACCACCCATATAAACCGCATCCGCTCCATAGGCCAGAGCGTATTTTAACTTTTCCCAATCTCCCGCAGGCGCTAACAATTCTGGTTTTCTCATCAAGAATTCCCCTAACATTTACTCTAAGCCCGTTTCGATTAGCTTATTGATATAGTTTATCATAAACAAGGGCATTCTAATAAAGTTTTGTGCCCCTTGGGATTGATTCTTATTATTTGCAAAACTTTGACAAATTTTACTCAAACCTTATACAATAGTGGTATTATTATGTTAAAAGAAGTTCAAAACGTTGAGGAGGCACCCATAGAATGACTGAACAATTATCTTATCAAGGAACTGAGGATTATATCGTTTCAAATGATCTTCAGAACAGCGTTAACATCTCAGTGGCTTTAAAAAGGCCCCTCTTGATTAAAGGAGAGCCTGGCACCGGCAAAACAGTCTTAGCGGAAAGTATTGCTCGTTCACTTGGTTTGCGCTTGATAATCTGGAATATTAAATCGACCACCAAAGCTCAGGATGGTCTTTATGTCTATGATACAGTCCAGCGCCTCTATGACAGTCAATTTGGGGAGCAGAATGTTTCTAACATTAAACAATACATTAAGCTTGGCAAATTAGGTGAGGCCTTTGAATCGACTGAGCGGGTCGTCCTCTTGATTGACGAGATCGATAAGGCAGACTTAGAATTTCCCAATGATTTACTCTGGGAATTAGATGTCATGAATTTTTACATACCGGAGACGGGCGAAACCATCACGACAAACCATAGGCCTATCGTCATTATAACAAGCAACGCCGAAAAGGAACTACCTGATGCATTCTTGCGGCGCTGTGTTTTCCATTATATTGACTTTCCTGACCAAAAAATGATGGAAGAGATTGTGCATGTCCATTTTCCAGACTTGGAAAAGCAATTACTCGCTGAAGCTTTAAAAGCATTCTATTGGTTGCGTAGTATCTCAGGTTTACAGAAAAAACCCAGTACTAGCGAACTTCTGGATTGGGTTCAAGCCTTGACGATCGGTGGTATCGAGCCCAGTAAGATTGCTCAGGAAATTCCTTTCTTAGGGGCCTTGTTAAAGAAAAATCAGGATTTTGATTTGACCTTAAGGCAACTTCATACGCGCGGGACTGATAATTCGTCTCGAGCCAAACGCGGCTGGTAGACTATGTATACAAACTTTTTCTATACACTGCGTCGTGAGGGGATTCCCGTTTCTATCACAGAATGGCTGACCTTGATGGAGGCCCTTTCAGTTGGCTTAGCCGACTCTAGTCTGTCTGGTTTTTATTATTTGGCCAGAGCTATCTTGGTTAAAAGTGAAAGTCATTTTGACCAATATGATCTTGCGTTTCAGAAGTATTTTCAAGGAATAGAAACCCCAGCACAATTATTGGATCAGGTTTCGAAATGGATGGAAAATCCTTTGCCTCCAAAAATGTTCTCTGAAGAAGAACGCAACGAGCTGTTAAAGAAATTGGGCTTGCCGGATTGGGAGAGTTTAAAAGCCGCTTTGGAAGAACGTTTGCGCACCCAAGATGGTGCTCATCACGGTGGAGGTAATTGGATTGGTACGGGCGGGACCTCAGCCTTCGGACACTCTGGTTTTCATCCTGGTGGAGTGCGCATCGGGGGTGAGTCCTATGGGCAATCCGCGGTGAAAGTCGCATCTGAGCGGAATTACCGTGACTATCGCAGTGATGAAACGTTAGGAGTCCGTCAGTTCGAAGTGGCTTTACGCAAGCTGCGTCAGTTTAGTACGCGCCTAGATGGCCTCAAAGACCAACTGGATTTAGATGATACGATTGATGAAACCTGTAAAAATGCCGGACGCTTAAAGTTGGTCTGGACGAGACCCCGCAAAAACTCGGTCAAGGTTATCGTTCTGATGGATGTCGGTGGTTCGATGACGCCTTATGCCAATATCTGTAGCCAATTGTTCTCAGCGGTCCATAAATCTTCCCATTTTAAGGATTTGAAGTTTTATTACTTCCATAACTGTATCTATGACCTGCTGTATTTGGATGCTTCAAATAACCCCAGAAAAGCCGTTAAAACTGAGGACATTCTGAGTTCGCTTAGCTCAGACTACAGAGTGGTTATAATCGGGGATGCAGCCATGGCTCCCAGCGAATTGATGATGAGCGATGGTAACATCTATTGGGGTCTTGGCAATGAAGAACCCGGGATTACCTGGTTACAGCGGATAGCTAAGAAGTTCCCCTATAACGTTTGGCTCAATCCTCTACCCGAGAAATATTGGGACCGTGTTCACGGCTACCAAACGTTAAAAATAGTGCGCGATATTTTTCCGATGTTTGAGTTAACCCTAGAGGGGCTTGATTGGGCAATTAAGAAATTAATGGTGCGCAAATAGATAGCGGCTGTCGCAAAGTAGAAATTATATTTTTCCTTTGAGACAGCCGCTTTGCTAACTACCAATCGATTCACTTATTCTTGCTAAGACCCCATTAACTATCCTAAAACACTCTTCAGTGTCTTCTTTGCTTACAATGAGAGGATCAACCAATCAAACTCACCCCTGTCCTCTTAATAATACCTGGAAATGTCGCCTGATCATCCATGTTATTTTGCCATTCTTGTGGGGTGTAAACCACTACATCCAAATCCACTTTATATTCTACTTCAATCAATATATCTCTGACTATTTTCCTTTTATCGTTCGTTTCAAGAATTATACAAATATCCACATCACTACTTCGAGAAACCCTACCTTTGGCGCAGGAACCAAAAAGAATGATGTCCATAGGATGATACTTCTTAATAAGTTGATTTTTTATGTTTTCTATTTCAATATCATAGGGGCACATAATCGCCCGTCCTCCTTTCTACCAATAGAGCCTTCGATCTTTCCAACAATTTTAGCTTCCCCTTACATAAGAGCCAAAAAGCCAAACCTTCTCAACCCCATACTACACTACTGGGCTACATTACGGACAATATCTTATTTCTTCAATTGAATAAATTCGATCCGACATCTCCGATTGCCCTTTCTTATGGTAATATTTGTCATTATTATACTTTCACCTGTGATTGAATTCAACCCCCTTCGAGGATTGTTAAGCAAATAAGCTGAAAGTCAGCTCTCAGAAAAATCTTTTACACAACACCCCTTGACGAAGTACCTTCTGCTATATTACAATACAGAAAATTAACATGCAAGACAATGATGAGAATTAGTAAGTCTTTTGTGGAATGTTCTAGCGAGTCAGAGCTGGTGAGAGTCTGATACACTTCCTGTAGACCGAATGGATTTCAGAGTCGTAATCCGAACACGCTTTGGCGTCAGTAGGTGATACCGGGGGTTTCCCGTTACAGAGACACGGATATCGAGAGGTCGACTCTCCGCATCTGCTTATTTGTACCAAATTTGAAAGTATAAATTTCAGGTGGGCCAAGAACAACTAAACGACCGCCTTCGCTGAGGCTTGGCGCTAGTAGTTTTCAATAGGCACGAGATTCGAGACTACTCCGTATCTAAGAACTGAAGTATGGGTTCTGTTAGAACCTGTGCGAAAAGGTGGCATAATGGAAATTAACTTTCCGTCCTTTACAGGGCGGAAAGTTTTTTAGTTTCAAAAAATAAATGAGTGATGGAGGAATTCGAAATGGAAAAAGGATATTTTGGTCAATATGGCGGAAGTTTTGTCCCACCCCAACTACAGGATGCTCTAAATCAATTGGACGATGCCTTTGAGACGTATAAGGACGAACCTGCCTTCAACGAGGAACTTGACTACTATCTACGCCAATACGTTGGCCGTCCCAACCCACTCTACTTCGCAGAAAAACTTTCCAAACAATTAGGCGGAGCAAAAATCTATTTCAAACGAGAAGATTTAAACCATACCGGTGCCCATAAAATTAACAACGTCCTAGGTCAAGCCTTGCTTGCTAAACGCATGGGAGCCAAACGAGTCATCGCAGAAACTGGCGCAGGGCAACACGGGGTAGCCACAGCAACGGCCTGTGCCCTCTTTGACATGGAATGCGTCATTTATATGGGAGAAGAAGACACGAAGCGCCAATCCCTCAATGGCTTCCGGATGGAACTCTTGGGAGCCAAAGTGATTTCCGTAACTTCCGGAACACGCACTCTAAAAGATGCTGTAGACGCAGCCCTTGGAGATTTCGCCGTTAATTATGAAACAACCTTTTATATGCTTGGTTCGGCTGTGGGGCCACATCCCTTCCCCACCCTAGTCAAACACTTCCAATCGATTATTTCCCGGGAAGCACGCCAACAAATCCTGGAAGCAGAGGGGAAACTCCCCGACGCAGTCATGGCTTGTGTCGGCGGTGGAAGCAACGCCATCGGCATGTTTGCTAATTTCATCCCCGACTCAAACGTCAGACTCATAGGGGTCGAGCCAGCTGGTCTAGGCTTAGAAACCGGAAAACATGCAGCCCCCCTCACTGCCGGAGCACCTGGAATCGTGCATGGTTTTAAATGTTACGTCATGGCAGACGAACATGGAGAGCCCCTTGCCACCCATTCCATTTCAGCTGGTCTGGACTATCCCGGTGTAGGACCAGAACACAGCTACCTGAAAGATATCGGTCGTGCCGAGTATGTGAGCATTACCGACCAAGAATCCCTGGACGCTTTCCACAGACTTTCTAGAACTGAAGGCATCATCCCAGCCCTTGAGAGTGCACACGCAGTCGCCTATGCCCTTAAGCTCGCTCCTACCATGAATCCTGACCAAATCCTAATCGTCAATCTATCCGGCCGCGGAGACAAAGACGTCGAACAAATCTTCAACATGGGTCACTGATATAATTTCACATTCTTTAAATGCTCTGCGTACGTTTTAGCAAATGCATGATACCCGTCCTTTTTAGCCACGAAGTATAAAAAATCCGTTTTAGCCGGATTCAAGACTGCTTCTAAGGAGGCATGACCGGGATTGGCAATCGGTCCTGGTGGCAAGCCTGGGTGGAGATAGGTATTATACGGTGAAGGAATCTGAAGATCCTTTTCATAAAGCACCGGTTTGGGAGTGCCGAGCAAAAATTGGATAGTAGCACAGGATTGAAGAGGTTGGTTAATCTTTAGCCGATTCAGAAACACGGCAGCGATCAAAGGGCGATCTGATTCTTTCACCGCCTCTTTTTCGACTAAAGAAGCTAGGGTAACCCACTCGGAAACGGAAAACTTCTTGCTATCGAGTTGAGTCTGTACGTCAGAAGTGAGTTCTTTCTCAAACTGTTTAAGAAAGATATCGATTATTGCATGAGGGCTCGATTGCCTACTAATTTCATAAGTATTGGGAAATAAATATCCCTCTAGACGATGGACCCCTTTAGGTGTATTTTTCAGAAATGAATAAGGGTAGGTGTCTTCCGTAATCACCTTGGTCAAATCTGTTTTATTCGAGATCCCCTTCTGTACTAATAAATCAATAATTTGTTCTGTGGTATACCCTTCTGGAATAGTCACACGCTGGGCATCTAACATCGTTGCCCCTTTTGTCAGGCGATTGATCATTTCCTCCGGGGACATCATCGGAGCTAATTGGTAATCCCCAACATAAAGCTTGAATTCATCGTTCCGTACACGCGCTAAATATCTAAACGCCCATGCACTGCGAATCAGCTGACGCTGTTCTAATTCCCCAGCTAATTGAGCAGCCGTTGTTCCCGGAGCAATCGTAATCTTTACACTATTGTCAGTAGTCGAATAGGGCTTTATAGCCCAAGACCACCAAGACAATAAACCAAAACCCCCAGCCATGGAAAGTAGAATAACCCACTTTAAGATACCGATGCCGAAGGACTTTTTCTTTCTGGACATTTCTCACTCCCTCTCCACTATGTTTCAGAAATACCTCGAGTCCCCACACGAAAAATCTGGTTGGTCGGTGCATACCAGTCACGACCCAAAAACTGCTTGCCTTCATTGCCATCCTTGTCTCGAGTCACCTTCCAGGTGTTGACAACGATCCCCTTCGAACCTTTTTGCTCCTGAACAACTCGTCCTGCAGAAAGTTTGGAGTCAAGGCGGTTCTCTACCTTATAGTTGAGTTCTTTCTCCACTTGTCGTTCAATACTGATGGATAATCCCGTCTTCTTACCCCATAGCCGAACAGTAAGAGCACCTGCTTTTACATCTGTCCGCAAATAGACGATACTCGTGGAATTATTTTTAAATTTAAAATCAAGATTAGGATAACTGACGGTTGCATCTTGACCTGGAGGTACATAACTAACGACAACCTCATGAGGTTTCCGTTCTATAATTTCTAAATTACTTAGCAAGACAGCATTATATAACGTCGAAGAGACTTGACAGATGCC
>NZ_JUEE01000054.1:0-9295 GCF_000802135.1 Desulfosporosinus sp. BICA1-9 | reverse complement strand
GTATTAGCCCTCGTTTCCAAGGGTTGTCCCGGCTTTATGGGTAGGTTACCCACGCGTTACTCACCCGTCCGCCACTGCCCACGAAGTTCGACATTCGATATTCGATATTCGACCCAAGTAGTCTTTATGGTCTTTTACACCACACAAACTACCTTAAATCGAACCTCGAACCTCGAATATCGAACCTCGAGTAGGCCGTTCGACTTGCATGTGTTAGGCACGCCGCCAGCGTTCGTCCTGAGCCAGGATCAAACTCTCCAAAAAAAGTTATTCAAACTTCTACTATTGAAGAAGATGATTCGCTCATGATTTATTTTGAAACTCCTTCGAGTTTCTCTCATTGGCTGTCCTTGTTGTTTAGTTTTCAAAGACCATTAATTTTCCTTAGCCATTTTGCGGCCGGATTTACATTTTAGCATTTCCAACTCTCGTTGTCAACAACTAATTTTCAGTTCCGATCAAGCAGCTTGAAGCCTTGACTCCTTACATTTCGATCACTGTGCATCTTAGCTCATTTGGGCCGGATACATATCTTAGCATTTACAACTTCAGTTGTCAACCACTAATTTGCTTCATCTCAAATTGAAAAGTTCGGAGCTTTTACTCGTTTGCTTTTCAGTCGTTGTGCGTTTTTAGGCGCTCAGTAAGAATACACCCTTTAGCATGTGCTGTCAACTGTTATTTTTCAATTTATGGTTTGCACCGTTCATAATTATTTTAACACCTTGGGCAATTGCACAGAACTTGCCGATTATTAATTTGTCCCCTAAGAATTCATAATGGTGTTCACCAACGCCTGGAGCTTCCTCCGCCTCCACCTGAACCACCACCGCCACCGAATCCGCCACCACCGCCGCCTCTGCCCCGGAATAACATTCCCAATATCAAGCCGAAGAAGAAACCGTTAAACAAGCGCTGATCAACCCAAAACAACAGGATGATCAGGATAAAGAAAATAACTTTAGCCCAAGTTGGCAGGGGCTCATCCGTTGTGGACGAAGATGTATCGGGTAACGCTTGTGGCGAATTAATTTCTAAGGCTACTTGATACTCTTTAGCCACTTCAAGAGCTAAGGCACTGTATCCATTCAGAATCCCCTGATCATAATCATTCTTTTGAAAATACGGGATCATATACTCATCTTGAATTTGACCCGTCTTGGCATCCGGCAAGGCTCCTTCCAGCCCATAACCGACCTCAATCCTAGAGGCTCGATCCGTTGGAGACACAAGAATGAGCAGTCCATTGTTCAATTTTTCATCACCGATCCCCCATCCCCGCAAGATAGCTAAGGCATGTTCCTCAGGTGATGTTCCGTTCAGGCTTTTAACCGTGACGACCACGATCTGAGCCTTCGTTTTTTGCTCCAGAGCGGCAGACGTTCGCACAATCATTTGTTCCGTAGTTTGATCCAAAACGTTAGCCTGATCTAAAACGAAAAATTCACTGCTCGGCCGAGGGATGGGATGGTTGTCCGCCCTTAAGGGAGATGCTATCGTGAGTAAAAATAAAACTAACAGCACAAGAAGGGGTATCCTCTTCATAGGGCTTCATTCCCTTCGTTAAAACCTTCTTTACTTTAAAAGTTAACCGCTGGGACGTTGTTTACATTGGTATTCGGTTTGAAGTAATCTCTTTGTTCGAAGCCAAAGATTCCGGCATAAAGTACTGTTGGAGCCGTCTTGATTTTGGCATTGTAGCTCTCAACAGAATTGTTATAGTCCATCCGAGCGGTAGCAATGCGGTTTTCTGTCCCGGCTAGCTCATCTTGTAAGGTCCGAAAGTTTGCATCCGATTTGAGCTGAGGATAACTTTCGGATATGGCTAATAATCTTCCTAGAGCACCAGTTAATGCCTGGTCAGCTTGAGCTGCATCTCCTACAGTTGCAGCACCGGCTAATTTTGCTCTTGCTTCAGCAACCGCTGTAAAAACTTCTTTTTCCTGCGAAGCATATCCCTTTACGGTCTCTACTAAATTAGGAATCAAATCTGCTCTGCGCTGCAATTGGTTTTGAACCTGGCTCCAACTTCCATTAACACTTTCCGAGGTCCTTACAAGATTATTGTAACCAGAGATCATCATCACTACCAGAAGGACAATTATACCTACTGGAACTATCCATTTTTTCATCAAAGCACGCCTCCTCCTATTAATTAGTTCTACCCAAATTCACCTCTAGTTTAACATTAGATTTGAGCACAAACAACTCGATACCAAAGATCCTGAAGTTTCTCCCAAGTTGCACTGAATTTCTTGGTGTAAGGAGATTGTCTGCATTCTATACGAACACCACTATCTACTACCCCATTGCTCCCTGCTGCATCATAAACATTTTGTGATAAATCCCTTCATTAACCAAAAGTTCAGTATGCGTACCCCTTTCTACGATTTTCCCATTGTGAAGGACCAAAATAAGATCAGCATCCTGGATCGTAGAAAGGCGATGAGCAATCGCAATCGTTGTACGCCCCTTGCGCATTTTTCCTAAGGCCGTTTGAATGGCCTCTTCGGTTTCCGTATCTACACTGGCTGTTGCTTCATCCAAGACAAGGACTTTCGGTTTACCAGCCATTGTCCGAGCAAAACATATAAGTTGACGCTGACCGCTCGACAAAGTCGCCCCCCTCTCTCCAATCGGTTCCTCAAATCCTTTCGGAAGCTTTCGAACGAATTCATCAGCCTGAACAAATGCAGCCGCTGCTTCTACGTCTTTCTTAGTCACTGAAGGCCTAGAAGGCGAAATATTTTTGGTGATATCTCCGAAAAATAAAAAGGGGTCTTGAGCCACTAGCCCAACTTTCGAGCGCAACTCTTCATCAGAGAACTCAGACAAATTGACCCCATCAATGAGGATTTCGCCACGAGTAACCGGATAGAAACGCATGAGGAGATTGGCAACCGTGCTTTTACCGCTTCCAGTATGCCCTACTAAGGCCACGGTCTGTCCTGGATAAGCGATGAAACTAATCTTTTGCAAAACATCGGATCGACCGTCAGATGAACCGTTGTAAGAAAAACTAACCTCCTTAAATTCGATCTGGCCATTTAGAATTGAGAGAGGCTCAGTGGCTCTGCCAGTCATAGGAGTCATACGCTCATCATCCAAAATCTCAAAGACCCGTTCGGCTGCAACCAACGATTGCTGAACTTGAGACAACCTCTGCATCATCATATTAACGGGTTCGAAGAAGCGATCTAGATAGTTAATGAAGGCATAGAGTACTCCAATTTGAATGGGTCCTTTCAGGGATTGAAACCCAAAGAAGTCTAACACAAGAACAAGGGCAAAGGTGTAAATTAAATCAACTGCCGGTCGAACAAACAGGCTTTCTAAGCGGATGTTATTGATTGCTGCCCGATAATAGGCGTTATTTATCACACCGAACTCTTGCTGGAAGCGCTTTTCTTGGCGCATGGCCTGGACGATATTCATCCCTTGGATGGATTCATTTAATTTAGCATTGAGGAGACTCAGTTCTTTTCGCATAGTCCGGTAAACTTTCGTACTCAACCGTCGGTACATATACATTAAGCCAAGAATGACAGGAAGCAAGACAAGGCAAAACGTGGCTAGTCGAACATCTAGACTAAACATGGCAATAAAGATAGCAATTAGAAAAATAAGATTTTGCACTAAGGTCGCAAGAACACCAACGAATAACTCCTTGATCGCTTCCGTATCATTTGTAATCCGTGAGACCAAGGCCCCGCTAGGAGTTTTGTCAAAAACCACAAGGCCAAGGCTTTGAACATGATTAAAGACATCCACTCGTAATTGTTGAATCACCTTCAGTGCAATCTGATTGAAGCTGACCAGCTGATAATAGTGTAGCCCTACTGAAAGAATATGAAGGCCTAAATACCCGCCTCCCAGGAGCACCAGATCCCGGGACTCGAAGGAACGCGGCATTAAATGACGATCGAGAAAGATCTTGACTAGGATCGGACCGACAACATCTGCGAAGGTGGCTACAAGTAAGATTACCGAAGCAACACTTAAGGCTTTGTAGTGGGGTTTGAGATAGTTAAGTAAGCGTCGGATTACCATGTCATGCTCCCCCTTCCTCAATCAGAGATTCTAACTGCTGACTTCGGTAAGTGGAAGCATACCATCCCTCGACTGCCATGAGTTCGGCATGAGAGCCCTGTTCAGTAATTTTCCCAGACTCAATAACTATGATCAAGTCCGCGTGTTCAATAGCACTCAATCGATGAGAGGAAATCAGCGTTGTCTTTTGGGACCGTTTTTCTTTTAAGCCCTGTAAAATGGCCTTTTCTGTTTTGGCGTCCACAGCCGACAGTGAATCATCTAAAATAAGAATTTCTGGTTGGAGTAAGAGGGCCCGTGCAATAGATATTCGCTGTTTTTGCCCGCCTGAAAGGGTTACGCCCCGATCTCCAACCAAGGTGCCATATTTATCTTGAAAATGCAGGATATCCTTGTGAATGGCAGCTATATCCGCGGCCGCTTGGATTTCCTCCAAGGTTGCTTCTGGTTTGCCAAACGCGATATTCTCTGCAATCGTCGTGGAGAACAGGAAGTGATCCTGAGGAACATAGCCAATCCCTTGTCGCAAGGATTCTAGCCTTAGGTCATAAATCGACAGTTCGCCAATCTTAATATCTCCCCCGCAAAGATCAAACTCCCGCAGGAGGAGACGAAAAAAAGTAGTCTTCCCGCTCCCCGTTCTTCCGACAATGCCCAGGGTTTGCCCCTGATTGACTACGACGTCAATCTTTTCAAGAACCAATGATTGAGTCCCTGGATAAGAGAATGAGGCCATCTCATAGGTTACTTGTCCGCTGGGGACCCTGTCCACAGCCCCCTCCTGGTCATAGATTTCGTCTTTAACATTAAGCAACAAATTTACTCGACCATAAGACGCCCGTCCACGTTCTAGGATGTTAAAGAGCCAGCCAAATGCCAGCATAGGCAGTAAGGTTATGAGGGTGAGTTTCCAACTGATAAAAAAGGCCATGGAAAAGACAACCAGACTCCCTGTCGTCAGGGAATCGACAAGAGTCAAAACCCCCATCCCAGCGGTCATTTCTATCGCTTGAATATCGTTAGTGGCATGGGCCATTAAATCTCCGGTTCGATGCTGCTGATAAAACTGCCGCGATAAACGTATAAAATGTTCAAAGAGCTGCTTCCTAAGCAACCTCCCGAGCCGACTCGAAGCACCGAAAATTAGCAAACGCCAGATATACCGCAAACTGTAAGCTGTTAACCCAGCAGCCAAAAGAAGCAAAGACCATTTGAGCAAGCTTCCTTGGGTCAGATTTCCTTTGCTGGCTCCGTCCACGATAACTCGTACCACATAGGGTGGAAACAAATTGATAATAGCTACGCAGATCAGAACTAAAATCCCTATCCCGTAGCTTTTCTTTTCTTGCTTAAAGAACCACATTAACTCTTTAAAAAGAAGCATCTGCTTTTCCCTCAAATCTAATCAACCAATACAACAATCATTCAGTAGAACTTGCAATCATTTTTTCTTTTTTAATTTACTTTCCGCTTGCCTTTTTATATTCTCAGCAACTCTAAATTTAACGATCCTACTTATTAGTGGATATGGTAGTGGCTTATCTATAGGAAATTGTACTGACCCTTTTGCTCCCTTATATTCCGATAAATCCTGTTTAAATGCCTCAATGCCACTGGGGGCTGGATAAAATCCGATATGATTTTTAAAAGCAGCAAAATGCACCAGATTTCCATGTAACTCAAAAGTAGGCATTTGATAGCTTATCTTTTCTTTTGCATCAGGCGCAGACTCTTTGATAACTTTTCTTAACGCATTAAGTATTTCCTGAATCTCAGGAGGGAATTTTAAAATATTTATATAACCCCGGGGTAATTCCATCGACATTATTAATGAGCAAATAAGTTTCAAACACATGGCGAGCCCCTGCCGAAGGAACGTTTCGCAAGGTTGCTGTTCCTTGGAAAACCTCTTTAACTCCTTGAGTACACCATAACAGATAAGAAAGTTGATCCATCGTTAACGGTATATTGGAATAACGCCTGATGCTTTTTCGTTGTTCAATGACTGTTCGAACATCTACGAACTCGGTTATTATTTCACTGGGTTTGGGTAGCTTAACGACCGGTTGACTCTTGTCGTATTCCAATTGGATTGGTGGTTGAGGCTTGCCAGAAGACTGATCTGATGGACCAAGATTACTATGCTTTGTTTGTTTGATAAACTGTTGTCCTATTGAGTCCATGAATTCAACCCCTATTATCGTTTTGCTTTTTAGTCTGCCCTAGCTCTTAGGCATTATTATCTTAAATAATCTTGACCAGAAAAAGGATCTTAACTTTCAACCAACTCACCAGGAGGATTCCCGGTTCGCAGAGGCAGAGTTTCTCTGCCCTTTAGTATAGCTTCATACCCTATGGATGTGGCAATCATACCTGCTGACTCGAGACTCTTGCGTGACAGAGCATTGGGAATGCAAGGCTTTCAAGGTGCGATTTTACTATTTCTAAAAAATATAGGATTCTATAAGGCGACCTTTGGCAAATCGCTCGGGATGGAATAAACTAACGTCGATCAGCTCAGTTCTGCCGTTCAAGATCAAATCTGCTATGATTCGCCCAGCGGCAGGAGCGTGCATAAAGCCGTGCCCGCTGAACCCGTTAGCCAAAAAGAATCCTTTCAATTCCATTGCTTCGCCAATAATCGGATGAAAATCAGGAGTTTGTTCACAAATTCCCGTATAGGTACGCAGCCATTTTATATCGATGGTGGAGGGGATTGTTTCCATCGCAGCCCCAAAAAAATCTTCAGCTACAGATTTGTCAACCACTTCTGCCAATCCAGGCCAGGTGTCTTTGTCGGTTCCCCCCAATAATACCGTCTTGCCGCTAGCTTCCTGATGCAAATAAAAACCGGAGGCTAAATCCACAATCGTGGGCGTAGCCTTTGGCACATCTTTCGGGTTGGTACATACGTAAACTTGCCGGCGGAAGGGCTGCACAGGAAGCGCAATCCCTGCCGTTGCAGCTAACTGGGCAGCATACGGACCGGCCGCATTCACGATGAGTGGGCACCAAATCGTGCCTTGCTTGGTTTGGACACCTTTAATAGTATCTCCATGATGAATGATTTTTCTAGCTTCCCGGCCGAAATGAACCTCAGCACCTTGACGGCGCACCGCTGCATAAAGTCCTGCCAAAACGGCAATGGGGTCAGCATAGGCATCCCACGGGCATAATGTTCCCCCCAGGAAGCGGTCTCTGTTGAGATATGGGAAATTGCTTAGTAGTTCTTGATGGTTTAAGAACTTCATAGGGATGCTTTCTGACTCAGCATGTTCCGTTGTCAATTGCAAATGATTCCACAATACCTTATTAGCGGCCAACATTAAATACCCCTTTTCTACGTACCAAATTGGGGTATCAAAAGCCGACTCGAAATTACGGAAGAAATCTCTACTGAGAAGACTTAGGCGCCGAAAAGCTGGGGACTGCTGAATTGATAGCGGATACCGCCAGTGCCTTTGCCGGTAGAACCCAAGCCCAGTATTTTCTCCTTTTCCAATATAGTGATCGATAGTTTGGGATCTGCCTCCAGAATATGATAAGCAATGCTTAAGCCAATAATACCAGCACCAATAATTATAATATCCGCATTATGATGTTCAGTACTGATGTTCATTATGTTCCACCTGCCTGCTCAAATTTTGGCTGCTAAAATGTTTAGCGTGAACATAATTGCCCTCTTGGTTATCTCTTCACACAAATGTGGCGGATTGTCTGGCTTAAATCCTTCCGGCCGTAGATCTCTACAATTTAAACTTCCAAATTCTTTTTCAAAGTCTTTGGCAAAGTTATGGCATTTATCTACTATAGCCTCATGTTCTAGTCCATTTTCTTTTCCTTTAATTCCGATAAACATTAATGATCCTGTAACTAATCCGCACTGAGCTCCATACCTACCTGCTCCTGGCATTCCAATTGCTGCATCAAGAATTTGGAGGTCTAAATCAATTTTAAATATTTCCGAAAAAATCAGTAATGAAGTAATAGCACAGTTCAAATCCTCTTTCCAATAAAGACTGTGAACTCTTTCGTTAATATACTCGCGATATTGCATATTTAACTCCTAAAAAAGAATTTACCGCATTTAGAATTAACCTTCAAGAAAAGGAACCACCTATAGTGGTTACAACTAAATGCAGTTGTCTAGAGTAAATTACTAAAATATTTCTCTAAGAGATATTGACCTTCCACTTAAGTGGAGGGTCTATAATTTTATTAAGGACGTACTTGCTTGAACACTCCCCCACCTACGCCGAAGGGCTAAGAGGAGGGGGATTCTAAACCTTCATTGAGAACCGCCCTTCAGCCAGAGCCTCTAGGTCTTACGTTCACTCCAGTTCATCACGTGATGGTCTAACATCCATCACGCGGCCCGGTCATGGGCGCTACGCCACTGTCGAAGATGCGGACACACTTCGACTCGACGATACTTTGTTTCTTGATACTTGGGCATTTCTCGGCCTGCGGTGATCTCTCCCTCCATGCCTTTATTTCGAATATTGGACGCTCCGACAACATCTCGATGACCGGTTGCTTTGCACGCTGGGCAACCATAGTTCCTTGAATGTTGTTTGGTGAAGGTCCCACAGACAGGGCAGGTTCCCGAGGTATAGGCCTCATTGATTTTCTCAAGGATAATCCCATGACGTTTGGCTTTATACTCCAGCATTCTTCGGAGTTCACCGAACGGCCAATTCGAAAGTTTTTGATTCACGTTACGTGAACGCTTGTTATGCGAGCTTTTTTGAACCCCATCAGGGTTTCCTAAGTATAGTTTCTTAATTCCACGTTTGACACACCAATCGATGGCCATTTTGGAGAGACAATGCAGGGCATAGTCAACCTTTTTGGAAATCCAAGCTAAGAAATTTTGTTTCCTACGAACCAGTTTCCAGAAGGCCTTGGAACCTTTACGCTTTTTGGATATCTTTTTCGAAAGCTGAGCTAAGACTTTATTTCTTAATTGATACAACGACCGAAGTTCTCGCGCGGTGAGAATAAGGTGTTCTTTTCCATCCGTTAGAGTCAACGCATGAATCTCCCCTGGATCAGCCCCGGCGATGCCGGAGTCTGTAACGGTGATTAACTTTGGTTTCTCGATGGCTAGGTGAAGCCAATATTGATTGTAAGCCCAAACGATTTCGGCCGAATGGATAGACGTAAAGGGAATATGTTTGGGTCGTTTAATCACCAAAGACTCTTCATTTCGGCCATTCGAAAAGACAATGCAATCGGTCTTTTC